>JABGTK010000001.1 GCA_018647265.1 Candidatus Neomarinimicrobiota bacterium
AATTTTAATGTTTATTCCCTGATCAAACAGCGCATTTTGCGATATGGTGATAAACCATTATTCCAGATTATTTCAGAAAATAATATTATTTCCCATTCCTATAATGACGTTTGGGAAATTATCCAATCTGTGGGGTCGTTTTTTCATTCAAATTTAAACGGAAATGATACAGTTGGAATTTTGACGCCAAATAATATAAACGGCGTTCTCATTGATTTAGCCTGTCTTGCGTATGGCATTCGTGTGGTTCCCATCCCCATAAACCTTTCTCCGGACCATTTGGATTACGTATTGAATCACGCAGAGATTACCCATTTGTTCACGGGCAGCGACCGAGCGCGGGAATTGCTGGCCGAGGCTAAACAAAGTTCATCTGAATTAAATGCAATTCAAATTGATGATGTAACAGAATGGAATGACTTTCTAACGAAATGTCACCAATCCAAAATTGTCAATCCAAAATCCATAAATCAACAATCCCTCGCAACGGTTATGTACACTTCCGGCACTACAGACAATCCAAAGGGCATTATTTTTAATCAAGAAAATATAATTTCGAAGCGCTTCGCCCGAGCCTTGGCCCTGCCAGAGATTGGTCCGGAAGATGGGTTCCTTTGTTACCTCCCACTCTACCACACTTTTGGCCGATGGTTTGAAATGATGGGAGCCATCTTCTGGGGATCCACTGATACATTCACTGAATCCACTTCTTTCAAAACACTCCTGCGGGATTTCAAAACAGCCCAGCCGTCGGTCTTTATTTCCATTCCCAAAAGGTGGATTCAAATCCAAGAGCAAGTTGCTGCAACCATTCCTATTGAAAAATCAGAGGATGAGGAAATTGCCAAAGTAACCCAATCCATCACTGGGGGGAAATTAAAATGGGGTTTATCCGCCGCGGGATATCTTGATCCGGATATATTCAAATTTTTCCACCAAAATGGGATTAACCTCCTCAGCGGTTACGGCATGACAGAAGCCACTGGCGGCATAACAATGACACCGCCAAATGATTACATGACAGATTCTGTGGGAAAAACACTCCCAGGGATTGAGTTGAAACTAGGGAATGATGATGAATTGCTTATGCGAGGACCTTACGTTTCTTCCGGATATTATAAAGATGCGATCGAGGGTTCCCATAAGAATGGCTGGTTTCATTCCGGTGATATTTTTAAAGAGAAAAAGGGTCATTATTTTATTGTGGACCGGAAAAAGGAAATCTATAAAAATAGCCGTGGACAAACTATTTCTCCCCAAAAAATCGAAAATTTATTCCAGGATTTTGAGGCGATTCGTTCCGTTTTTCTTGTAGGCGATGGGAAAGAATTCAATACCATCCTGCTCTATCCTGATCCGGAAAATGATGCCGTGGATCTCTCCACTATGACACCCTTAGAAATTCGCACATACTTTAGTTCTTTAGTCTTTTCAGTGAATTCCTTTCTACCTCCTTATGAACGGATTGTGAATTATGCCATTATTCCCAGGGATTTTGACCATGACCACGACGAACTGACACCGAAGAATACGTTTAAACGGAAAAATGTGTTAAAGCATTTTGCGGATATTATTCATCCCATGTATGAGAAGAATTACATCAGTTTAATTCAAGGGGATTATGAAATTCAAATTCCCAATTGGCTCTTGAGGGAAAAGCGTCTCACGCGGGGGGATATTCGCTGGGATGGAAAATCTATTCGTGAATACGAATTAGCAGACGGCTTGGTATTAAAATGGACTAAATCAGCATTAACTATTGGCGATTATGTTTACCATACAACTGACACAACAATCAGCTTTGAAAAACTCCTCCGGGATCCTACCCTCTGGTTGGGGAATAGTACCCTCATAGATTTTTTCGGTGAAGTAGGATTTAGGGTTATTTCTTTTGAACCATATCATTCACTTTCAGTCAATCACTTGAAATTGCCTTTCAATCAAAAAAATCAAGCAGTGGATAAGACCATATCATTCCCTGAAGGAAAACCATCTTTAGCCTCACTCCATTTAGCGACAGTAAATATGTTTCAAATGGATAATCAACATATTAAATCGGCCTTAGACCATTTTAGCGAAGGCCTGAATTCTGCCAATTACCAAACCATGATTCAAGATCAATTATTAAGACTCCAAACCCACCCTGATCAACAAATTTGGCGGCAAGCTTTTGAGATACTCATGCCCCATATTAGTGGAAAAATGTTCATCAACCTCTACCGTCAATCCTTTCATTGTGGCCAATCCGATGCAATGGCTTCGGTTGATTCGTCCGTGATTAAAAAGCAGCATTTAAAATCTATATTAGAATGTTTAACAGAATTGAGGGAATCTCATAAAATTGCTAAAAAAGATGAACCTTTGACCGTTGGGCTGATCAATTTGATCACAGACTTGGGTATTAAAAATCCCCAGTTTTTCATTCAAGTCCGTGGAGAGCTTACCCTTTGGGTTCTCGTTTCTCAGAAACAAAACCCAGCAGAATTGGCACGGGTAAATCGAACCATATTATTAGATGGGTTCAGAAAATGGATTAATAGTGGTCAATCAGAAGCTGATTTTGACTGGGGCCCAATTCTTCAATTTGACCAAAATATTGCCAAAAGACTCAAGGGAAAGATAGAAAAAATCTTCAGAGAAACAACCTTAATTCGAGAATCCACATTTATTTTTTCAAAAGGCAGGCAAATCCAATTTGAAGACATAGCTACTGAAGGAATCTGGATTTCATTATTGGGAAAAGGACAAGGTAAACATGTGGCTCGGGTATTGATCCAATTGAAAGATGGTAAAGCTTATAATTTTGTCATAAACATAAATGATAACCTTGAATTTGTTCGATTTAAGATGGAAACCAATTGGCTAATTTCCATGGGTTCCTCAATCCATAAGCAGAAACTAGTAGAAGATTTCGGCGCATTTTGGCCGGAACACCAAGTGTATACGGAGGAATATATCCCCGGTGAAACTGTGCTGCAGTATTTGGATCGGAAGCAGGACGAAATATCTTCCGGTACCTATCCTGACCGATGGCAAATGCGTTGGCTGCACTTCATCTGGAATGGGGTTGCTGCTTACCTCGAATTTTGGAAGCGTACTGGTTGTACACGAATGATTGCTGACGCTTCCCCTAAAAATGTAATTATTCCCGAATTCGATTATTATGTAGGTACACGCCTCGTTTCTATTACAGGACGGGAAAATATCACTGCCATAAAAGACGTTCTAATATCTCTTTATGAGAACTTTATAATAAAAACTGAAGAGCGTTTCCCCGGTTTGAAAAAAATGGCAGATTGGGAAATTCTATTTACAGTCACATTAGAGATATTTGGTACAGAAGATGGTTCAAAAATATTGCGATCAATTAAAATATCAGGTAATGATTATGGTCTGTCCCCTATCCGCGTAAAACAGTTCCTAGATGAAGTTGAATCCACCGGATTGTTGCGAAAACAGATTGTTTTTGCTTCTCTTCGGTACCAACGCTGGTTGGACCTGAATCCGGCCGCAACACACAAAGCGCGGGGTATTATTATCCAGGATCTTTACAAGGATTACAAACTTCAATCCTTGATCGAGCGCTACCCAGAAACGCGGATTAGATTTTTCCTCATGACTGCATTCAGAGATGCCAACCCCGAATTAATAAATCGATTGAACCAAATTATGATTCAGATGCGGGGCGGTTCAATCTCGGAGGAAAGCCTTGAAACAAATCTACACTTGATCCACGACGAAATTGAATTGACAGAAGCGGAAAAATATTTTCTCACCCGCCTTGTTTTTGAACATGTGGATGCGGTTGATTATGCTGAACTTATTACCCGAGATGTGGGCAAAAAAGGCCGGTTGGATTTGGTCGTTCTTATTGAAAATAAAGATAGCCAATCCTTTAAAATTCGTCCCCCATACCACCCAAAAGAAGTGGCCCGGTTTCACCGATTACTATTAGAAGCAAAACTGGAGGTGCAATTTGAATCTCGCCACGAATTTCTATTGGTAATGGATAAAAAAGGTCACCTCGCTGGTGGTGTTTTCTGGAAAAATACAGGACCGGGAATTGCCCATTTAGAAAAGATTGTTATTGCTCCCCATTATCGAAATAGTTATTTGAGTATCCGATTGGCAGAAGAATTATTTAATCGTTTAAGACTGAAAAAGTTTGAATTCCTTACCGTGGGATTTTTTCAATCGGGACTATTCTATAAGTTAGGTTTTGAGATTGATCAGAAGTTTAGTGGACTAGTCAAAAGGTTGTAATTATGAGGTGGATTGGCCATGTTAATCCAAGTATCAACAAAGTCGATTCAATCCAAATTTAGTTTAATATAACATTAAGTAAATTACCACTCCCGTCACAGAAACGTAGAACCAAAGGGGTAGTGTAATCTTGGCAATCTTGCGGTGTTTGCCAATATTGTCCGTCCATCCACGGTAAAGAGTGACCAAAGCCAACGGAATGATTATAGAAGCCAAGACAATATGGGTCAATAAAATGAATAAATATATTTCTGTGAATTCACCCATGTATATTTTTGGCCCAGCTTTAAACCAATGGTAAATCAAATAACTGACCAAAAATGCACCGGAAGTTCCAAATGCAGATAACATAACATTTTTATGCTGTTGGCGTTTTTTCTGGCGAATGAGAATATACCCAACAATCAAAAGGATAGTTGTAATGCCATTCAAAGAAGCATTCACTAAAGGAAGCCCAGAAACATCCAGCGTACCTTCTATCCCTTCAGGGCGTGGACCTAAAATTAAAAATGCAACTGCGCCAGAGATAACTATCGATACAATGTAAATAATCCGTAGCCAAAAATTATCCCGATTGACCATTAATATTCTTCCAATAAAATGTTAATATCTTTTTTCAACTTGGTCATTTCTTCCGTTATCATTCCGCTATAATATCCCCGAATCTGGCCTTTTTTATCTACAAGGGCAAACTTTTCGCTGTGAAAAATAATATCTTCGTAATCACCGATTTTAAATCCTTCTAAAATGATTTCCTTCACAGATTCCTCCGGGCCAGTGAGAAAATGCCATCGATCCGTATTGGCATCATAACGAGAAGCATATTCCGATAACACTTCCGGCGTGTCATATTCAGGATAGACCGAAATAGAAACAATACGAACATTATCATTATTTTTGAATTCTTTATGGACGATGTTCATGTTACCCGTCATCACAGGGCAAGCCATGGTGCAGGTAGTAAAAATAAAATCTGCTACCCATACTTTTCCGTCAAGTTTACTTCGATTAAACTCGTTGCCTTGACTATCAGTAAAACTGAATTCAGGAATCGATCCAATCATGGGAAGATCAATTGTTGGTTTTCCATCCTTCATAAAGTAGGTAACTGCCAAAATGACCGCCACAATTCCATAAATAATAAGTCGTGTTTTTTGAGTCATGTTCAAATTCCTAAATCAATTATGATAATAATGAGCAAAGCCGGCAAGTAAAACACCGATGCTTTTAATAAGAGTAAGGCACTTTCTCTGGATTTATTCCGTGCCATTGGAATGGCAGAAAGGA
>JABGTK010000002.1 GCA_018647265.1 Candidatus Neomarinimicrobiota bacterium
AGAGGAATCTGTAATTCTTCGAAAGATTTTACAGGGATTAAAAAATCAAATGCATCCTTCAAGCGACTTTTTTTAATAATCGAATTGCGATGCAATGACATGGCCAACACCACTTGATCCTTCAATTTTTTTGCAATTTGATTAAAAGCAGAATTTGATGAAAAAGGTTTACCGGTAAGTCGATCTGTTCCTAACGCCTTAAATTGATCACTTATAATAAATTCCCGGAATCGGTTCTCAACCCAACTAGGATCAAGGGTGGCAGCATACATGGCACCTACCACCGAACCGGAGCTTGTTCCGGCAATTTGGTGAATGGGAATTTTGTTTTCATGCAGTACTTGTAGGGCGCCAATATGTGCCGCACCTCTCGCACCCCCGCCCCCTAAAGCAAGGCCTATTTTTGGCCGAGACATTTAGTCCTTTATTGCTTCACTTCGTTTCATGATCTTTACGGTCATTTCAACTTTTTCAAAAGGATTATCGCCGTCGGGTCCTTGATACATTCTATTTTCACGTTTAGGTGTATTTACACTTGCAATCTTGTCAATGATTTCTATTCCTGAAATCACTTGACCAAAAACGGTATATTGTCTATCCAACCCTGGTTGGGGAGCATGACAAATAAAGAATTGGCTCGACGCACTATCAGGATCACGAGTACGTGCCATTGATAATGTTCCTTTTAGATGGAGATTCTCGTTGAATTCACCAGGAACCAACCACGAATTAGGGTCATCTTCCCGACCAATACCGAAGAATTTTCCAGCCCGTCCGCCAGTGCCGTCATTCATCCGATCGTTATCTTTTGAATTTGGGTCACCACCCTGGATCATAAATCCGGGTATAATCCGATGGAATGTGGTTCCATCAAAGTATCCTTCTTTGGCTAAAATCTTAAAATTATCTACATGCATCGGTGCCACTTCTGGAGAAAACTCCACAACCATATCACCAAATTGCGTGGATATTACTGCTACATCTTTTTCTTTTTCACAACTCATGAATAGAACTCCAATGAATATTAAACTGATTATTTTTTTCACTTATTTAAACTCCTGCTGCCCGGTTTCGAAGTTGGTATTACCGCCAGCGATTCCGGAATTTCATTTTCCTCAAAACTTAAAACTTCCATGGGCACCAATGAGAATTGGTTTCGGTGCAATACTACTTCCCCATTGCTGCGATCCACTATTACGGCTATACCAACCACTTCACCGCCGGATGCCACAACCACATCCATCACTTCTTTTACAGACCCACCTGTTGTAATCACATCTTCTACAACCAACACTTTTTCACCGGGAGCAATTTCAAATCCACGGCGAAGGGTCATTGCGCCATTTTCTCGTTCGGCAAAAATGGTGCGTTTTCTCATTGCACGACCTACATCAGTTCCTATCACAATACCGCCTACTGCCGGGGATATTACTGTATCAATATTGAAATCACTAAAATGATTCGCAATTTTTTGAGAGAATAAACTGAGATGTTCAGGATATTGAAGCACCTTGGCACATTGAAAATAGGATGGACTGTGCCTCCCTGAGGTGAGGACGAAATGACCCTCCAGTAAAGCGCCGGTTTTCCTAAAAATATCTAAATAATATTTACTATTCATTCATTAATTCTCGCATTTTGTTTACATAATCCTTTGCCGCATTCCGAATTGCTTTTTCACTCAAATCTCCAGCAAAACTGATTCCTCTAGATACATTGATTATTGCATCGCCATTTGTATTTCCATCAATCATGCTATTGGCTAAATCACCACCTTGGGCACCAATACCGGGAATTAAAAATGGAAGTTCTGGAGCATGATTTCTAATTCGGCTGATTTCTTCCGGTGCTGTTGCGCCAACGACCAATCCAACATTATCATTCATATTCCATTCAACGGCAAGTTGGGCTGTTTTATCAAATAATAGTTCGTCTCCAATCGGCAGGGTTTGCAGATCAACCGCCGATGGATTAGATGTCCTGCAAAGAATAAAAACACCTTTTTCTGAATTTTCTGTAAACGGCGCGATGGAATCAACACCCATATATGGACTTAAGGTTACAGCATCAAATCCAAAATGATTAAATAAACTATGGGCATATTGTTTGGCCGTATTGCCAATATCACCCCGCTTTGCATCCCCAATAATAATAGCATCATCGCCGAAATGATCCATGGTTTCTTCTAGCCATTTAAATCCGGCACTTCCCCATCGTTCAAAAAATGCTAAGTTCGGTTTGAAGGCAGCCACCAGATCTTGGGTAGCATCAATCACCTTAAAAGCATGCGCTTTCAATGCATCCAGAGTAGTTCCAGGAGAACCTAACCCCTCAGGATTCATGTCCAACCCAACACATAGATGGCTTTTCTTTTGCCTAATTTTAGCTGAAAGTCGTGAATTAAATGTTTTCATAAGTGCGGAATTTACCTTCTTATTACCTGAACCTGAAAAAGGATTGTACAAGAATTGATATTCTTCCTCTAAATTAGTCCCCCATGGATAAACTTTCTATTTCACTTTCCCAAAAATCCAAATCTCACGTTATTGCATCCAGCGGTGTTTTTCAGATCGAATTATTGGAATACGCAGGAGAAATAGATTATCCTCAATTGATCGAAATATCAAAATCACTTGAAAAAGAATATGGTGAAAAAGTGATTTTAACCAAAACAACGATCCAAAAATATTTTAATAAATCCGGTTCTCTTCCTTTTATCGCCCGTTATCGTGAAGAAATAATTGGGTATATTATTGGTGTCCCCCTTGAGGCTTTGAGCAACGAGCCCTGGGCTCGGATGGATGAAAATTTCGGCAAAGAGAATACGCTTTATACTTATGCCTTCGTGATTCAGTCAGAATACAAAGGGAACGGGTATGCGAAAATGTTAAAACGTGTTTTTCTCAGTTGGGCCAAAAAAAGAGAAGAAATCGAGCATATTACCGGCCATGTAATTAATGGAATTTCTTCACGCTTCACCGGTGATATTAAGATTATCAACCGTATTGAAAACTGGCAGGGAACCGGTCAAACATTTGAATATTATCGGCGAGATCTCGAGCCGGACCAATCTTCGCCTTTGAAGAATAATCCGCCTTTAATTACCCGTACTTAGTCTTTTTTCGTCGCCAAACTCACCACAACCAGCGATACCACAGATAGGGTGATTGCGGGTAAAACTTCATCCATGTTATTATATATATTCGCCGGAATAATATTCTGAATAAATACTGCTTCTTTCCATAATAGGGTTGTGATCGTTCCAGTTAATATAGATGCAACTGCCCCTTCTTTCGTGGCTCCCTTCCAGAATAATGCCGCCACCAAACTGGGCGTAATGGCTGCACCGTAAATAGTATAGGCATATAGTGCCCTTTCGAAAAACCCTGATGATTTTGCAAATCCCAACGAAACGATGTAAGCAACAATCCCTAAAGCAAGAACCAGCATCCGGCTGAGAAATACGATTTTCTTTTCATTCGCATTTGGATTTATATAATTGAGATACACATCCCGCATAAGTGTTGTGGCCGGAACCAGTAAGAAACTATCTGCTGTTGAAATAATGATACCCACAATGGTTGTCATCATCATGGCGCCTAAAAATGTGGGTAAAAACTTAGCAGATGCATAGATCAATACGTACTTCCCTACTTCAGCGTCAGGAATCATACTGGAAGCTACCCATGCTGAAAAAATAATCATCAGTTCAGCTGCAAGGACAGCAATAATCAATACTTTTGTCGCAGACTTGGCGCCTTCTGCACTTTTACTAGCGAAGAAGCGTTGGTACATATTGGCGTCACCCATAATCAAAAGAAATGGAGGTAAACAAAAATTCAGTAAATCCATACTAGAATAAACACCCCAAAAATTCATATGCTCCGATTTACCCATGGCTTCGAATGAAGCAGCCATTCCTGCAAAGCCACCTGCTTGGGAAAGAAAAATTGGAATTGCAAATAAGAACGAAATAATGATAATTATTCCATTTGCCACATCGGTATAGGCCACACTCACAAGTCCCGCCAACATAGTATAGGCGATAATAAAGACGGCCGCAATGATTGTTCCTGTTTCAATACTGATTAACGAATGACCAGTCTCATCCATGAGGACAGTATTTAGGACTGCACCGCCCGCATTGAATTGGTAACTGACAATAACCATATATGCAATTACCAGAGCAACAACAGAAAGCATCCGCGCACCGGGACCAAAACGATCACCCAAAATTTCTGGAACTGTGAATTTTTCGAAGGCACGAACTTTCCCTGCAATTTGCGTTAGGATAATAATGCCCAAAATACTTCCAATGGGAAGTATTAGTGCCGCCATCCCTGTATCATAGGTTTTTCCTGCATTACCTAGGATTGACCCTGTCCCCATCCAAGTGGCCAGCATGGTGCCAACAAGAACCCAGGGGGGTAACGATCGACCTGCAACAGCAAAGTCCGATTGCGTTTTAATTTTACTAGCTTTGTACATTCCAATACCGATCAAAGTAAACAGGTAAAGGAGAATTACGGATAAATGTATCATGAATTTGTTCTCACTTGGTTAACTTGAGGCTGTGAAATTAATTTCAACCCTATCTTTTTCCAACAAATAGCAATGATATCGAAACAAATAATTTCAATCGTAATTTCTGTTGGGCTGATTTCAACCATTTGGAGTCAACCTAAATCCACCAAATTGAATCAAAAGGAACAAACCGTGAATCGACTGGCAAAAGAGTCCAGCCCATATTTACTTCAGCATAAAAATAATCCCGTGGATTGGTATCCTTGGGGTGAAGAGGCATTTCAAAAAGCGGCTGAATTAAATCGACCCATCTTTCTTTCCATTGGATATTCTACCTGTCACTGGTGCCATGTGATGGAGCATGAATCATTCGAGGATGAACAAGTAGCCCAACTGATGAATGAGAATTTTATTTCAATCAAAGTAGATCGGGAAGAACTGCCTGAAATCGATCATGTTTATATGTCCGTATGCCAAGCCATGACAGGGCGCGGCGGTTGGCCACTTACAATTATAATGACGCCAGAAAAAGAGCCCTTTTTTGCGGGAACATATTTTCCAAAGAATGGTCGCTTTGGCCGGCCAGGAATGATGGAACTACTTCCTTCAATCGCCGATGCATGGAAAAACAAACATGATGAATTGGTCCAATCTGCCAATCGAATCAATGAATTTCTACAAAAATCTAATAAAAAAGAATTGGGTGATGCTTTAAATGAATCAATTTTAAATGAAGCCTTTTCTCAATTTGAAAGTCGTTATGATAAAATTCATGGTGGTTTTGGGACACAACCAAAATTCCCTTCACCTCACAATTTAATATACTTACTTCGTTACCATCATATGATTGGTGATAAAGCATCTCTTGAAATGGTTGAGAAGACTCTACAAGAAATGAGGCTCGGAGGAATTTTTGACCATGTTGGTTTTGGCTTTCATCGTTATTCCACAGATAAAGAATGGTTAGTGCCCCACTTTGAAAAAATGCTTTATGATCAAGCGATGCTCGCCATGGCTTATACTGAAGCGTTCCAAGTAACGGGGAATCAAGATTATAAAAATACAACCGAAGAAATCTTAACTTATGTCCAACGAGATATGACCGATGTCCGTGGTGGGTTTTATTCCGCCGAAGATGCAGATAGTGAAGGCGAAGAAGGGCTGTTTTATTTATGGACAATGGAAGAATTGAAATCACTTTTAGGAGAAGAAGATGCAATGTTCCTCCACCGGATTTACAATTTAGACTCTTCCGGGAATTTTAAAGATGAAGCAACTGGCCAATTTACAGGTAAGAATATTTTTCATTTAAATGCGCCCATTTCAAATTCAATGGAAGCAGAGAAAATATCTACAATTCGTGAAAAACTTTTTGATGCTCGGGAAAAACGAATCCATCCAATCAAAGATGATAAAATTCTCACGGACTGGAATGGGCTCATGATAGCCGCCTTCACTAAAGCTGGTGTGGCATTTCAATCAAAACAATATATAGAAATAGCTGAAAAAAGTGCCCAGTTTATCTTTAAAAATCTTACCGACGATAAAGGGCGCCTGAAGAAACGTTACCGCAAAGGTAAATCAGGCTTGGATGCTCACTTGGATGATTACGCCTTTTTAGTCTGGGGATTACTGGAACTCTATGAAGCAACATTCAATGTTCATTATCTTGAGAAAGCCGTTCAACTGAATGAAATAATGGTGGACGAATTTTGGAATGAATCTAGTGGCGGGTTTTACCTTGGCAGTAATAAAACAGAAAAATTAATCGTCCGTGCCATGACCGGTTACGACGGGGCAATACCATCCGGAAATTCAATTGCGACTATGAATTTGCTCAAATTAACACGCCTCACTGGAGAGGTAAAATGGGCTGAAATGGCGGATAAAACATTTAAAGTATTTTCAAATGAGATTAACCAAGCACCAACAGGATTTATATCCATGATTACCGCCTTTTTATTTGAATCAAATCACCCAAAAGAAATTGTTATTGTAGGATCGGGAAGTGACCCAGTAACGGTTGCTGCCTTAAACCGGGTTAAATCAGAGTACAATCCGACTAAAGTACTTCTGTTTAAAAATACTGATGACACAAAACGTCAACTTTCAACATTGGCCAAATGGACTAGCACTCAAGAGACTATTAACAATAAAACAACATTTTACGTATGTCAGGATTTTGCCTGTAAAATTCCCACAACTGACATTGATCAGGCGTTTAAGTTCATTCATGAATAAACCACTATCACGACGGATTGGTGAATTGTTCGCCCATATTCAGGATTTAATGGACACGGCTACCCATTCTGTTATTAATAAAGTTGACGAAAAAGGCGGTAAGAAAAATAAACTATTGGGCTTTTTTTCATCGGCCGGAGATGCGTACTTTAAAAAATATACTGAAATCAAAAAAGACAGCGAATCCCCAAAAGATTCATAATTAAAACAAACTAACTAGAGGAATCATGAAACTAGAATTACACTGGAAAATTATTATTGGACTAGTCCTCGGACTTATTTTTGGCGTCCTCGCTGCTTCACAGGGATGGGGTGGATTCACTAGCGAATGGATCGCTCCTTTTGGAAAAATATTTATAAATCTATTGAAATTGATTGCTGTCCCTTTGGTCTTGTCGTCTTTAATCACAGGTGTTGCCTCTTTATCGGACTTAAAAAAACTTTCACGAATAGGCGGCAAAACAATCACTATTTACATTGCAACCACCGCCATCGCTGTTACTATTGGACTGATTGCTGTAAATATTTTACAACCGGGTGAAACAGTTCCAGAAGATATGAAAGTAAAACTTCAAGAGACTTATCAAACGGCTGCATCAGGGAAATTGGATGCAGCAGAACAAGTAAAAGACCGTAGCAAACTTCAACCAATCGTAGATATGGTGCCCAGCAATTTTTTTAGTTCTGCTTCCAATAACAGGAATATGCTTCAAGTTGTTTTTGTGGCGATCATTTTTGGCATCGCTCTAATTCAAATTCCCAAAGATAAAGCAAAACCGGTCTTGGATTTTATGGAAGGCATAAATGAACTTGTTATCAAACTAGTAGATAATATTATGCTTATGGCCCCCATTGGCGTGTTTGCACTCATTGCCGATACCATTACCACCGTTGCCGGAGATAATCTCAATAATGTGATAGAATTACTGGGTGCCCTAGGATTTTATATGTTGGCAGTGATAATTGGTTTGATTCTTCAAATGCTGATTACCTATACGGCAGTACTTAAAATGTTTTCAAAAATGTCATTAAAAAAATTCTACAAAGGGATTGCTCCCGCCCAACTATTGGCATTTTCCACCAGTTCCAGTGGTGCCACTTTACCTGTAACAATGGAATGTTGCGAAGATGAATTGGGTGTTCCAGAAGAAGTCTCATCCTTTGTTCTTCCGCTCGGCGCAACAATTAATATGGATGGCACTGCCCTTTACCAAGCTGTCGCTGCTGTTTTTATCGCTCAAACGTTGGGTATGGATCTTTCAATTGGCGCTCAATTGACAATTGTCCTAACAGCTGTATTGGCCTCAATCGGGACTGCTGCTGTTCCTGGCGCAGGCATTATTATGTTGGTAATCATCTTGGAAGCAATTGGTGTACCCAGCGCAGGGATCGCCCTTATCTTGGGTGTAGATAGAATTTTAGATATGATGCGGACGGTTACAAATGTAACCGGTGATGCTAGTGTGGCGGTGGCGG
>JABGTK010000003.1 GCA_018647265.1 Candidatus Neomarinimicrobiota bacterium
AAATCTGTGGCTAATCCAGATCCCGCTCCTGTCCGCAAAGAAGTGACAGATTTCCCTTCTACCAATGCCAATGGACTGCCTTCCACCGCATCCATGACAAGAATAACCCCATTTATTAGGGGCAATCCTATTTGAGGATTATCAAAATGAACATTCACTAATTTAATAGAATTGTATTTTCCATCCTTGATATAAGCGGGCATGGATAGATGCAGTGCATTTTGATCTTCCATGGGAAGGTTGATTCGGTTGGGAACTATAGCAGATCCATCACTTAAAGCAGTGAAGGCAGTTCTCATGCTTTCTATTGCATCTGACATGGACACTACGGACCGAACATCATCCGCCGAATAAAATGGTAAATTCATAAAGTGTAATAGTTTCTATTTTTTAGTAAGTGCCCAGGAACCATCCCAATCATCACCGGGGGGATTATCGCGGTAATGTTCACAGCGTGGAATATAAACGCGGCTTGGGTTGGTTTTTCTGCCGGGAAACATATCTTCAAGTTTATCAGAAGCTTTGAATGCGTCAATAGCCTTTTCCCATTCTTGATTTCTATACAAAGCTAGGGCATCATGATAGGCATCAAGAAGTTTATCATATCCCGGAGGCATCTTCCCTTTTTCAGCTATGAGTTCGAATACTTGAGCCGGTTCTGATTTTCCCATAACAACTACATAATCCAAATCACGCCAGATAAATTTATCCTTACATGCTTTATATGTTTCATCGGCTACTTGGATATAAATACCATATTGTTTTGCAGATGCTTCTAAACGTGCCGCCAAGTTTACCGTATCACCCATCATGGTATAATTCATGCGCATGGTTGAACCCATATTCCCCGTAACCATTTGTCCACTATTGATACCAATTCTATTTTGCATATGGTGAACAATCTCGGGCCAACGATCTCCCTGGCCTTGCCATTTTAATCGCAATTCATCCAAACTTTCTTGCATTTTTATGGCCGTGATACAAGCCCAATATTCATGATCCTCTACAGGCGCCGGTGCACCATAAAAAGCGACAATTGCATCACCTATATATTTATCCAGTGTACCTTTATTATCCAATAGGATATCGGTCATTTCAGTCAAATAATCATTCAACAATTCCACTAAATCACTGGCCGATAATTTTTCTGAAAAGGCAGAAAAGCTCTGGATATCCGTGAAGAAAGCAGTGTGATATCCTTCGTTTCCACCAAGAGAAGGTTCTTCCTTCGCATCGAACATTTGATCAATAAGTTCCGGAGAGATATAAGCACCAAATGTATCTTTTAAAAATCGTTTATCTTTTTCTACCACTAGAAAGTTATAAAGGAAAATACACCCATAAGTCCCCATCATAGCTAATGCAGGACGTACAATTTCCCACATGAGCAAAGAAGAAAAAAACTGGCTATAAGAAAATAATACCCATCCAATGATTCCTACCAAGGGAACAGGAAGTGTATAAAGCGGTTTCTCCGGGAGGCTTACCAATACCCCAAGGAGTACACAAATTATGATAATCATTACAAATGTTTCAGATCGGTGTTTTGGCTGAACAAATTCACCTTTGAGAAGACTCTGCATTACATTGGCGTGAATCTCTACCCCAGCGAATGTTTCCTGAACCGGTGTGTTACGAAGATCCATAAGTCCCGGGAGCGACGCCCCAACAAAAGCCACTTTATCTTCCCAATATTCCGGCGGAAGCATTTCAGGGTCAAAACAATACATATAGGGTAAATAATAAAATGTCTGGAATGGCCCATAGTAATTCACATACATGCGGCCGTGGTCATCAATTGGGATCTCACGAACGACAGTATTTGTGGTATCAATCAATCGTAAAATATTATTTTCGAAGTCATAATCGAACCCACCATCCTTTTTAATTCCAAGGATATCAATGGCGGCAGACATGACCAAACTGGGGTAAACATGGTCCGGACCTTCAAAATAAATGGCTGTAGGCGAACGGCGGATAACACCGTCTTCATCCTGTGGAAAATTCGCTGATCCAGCTCCCACAGAAGCCGATAGCAGATCTACATAGGTATTTCCCACGCGATCCGCTTGGGGAAGTTTTAATTTGGCTTCTTCGGAGATACCGTGAATAATATGCTTTTCAAAATAATACCCCTCCGGCTCCGTTTCCATTTTATACAAAAAATTAAGTGTATCTTCTTCTTCAAATACTAAGGCGTGATAGGTTTTTTGGGTATTGTAAGTCGCCTCTAAAAAAGTAGCCGGATCATTGCTGGTGAGATATTCGTCTGTTACATCAACCAGGGCTTGATTTGGGGATGCATTTTCATTGGTGAGGGCATTAATCAGGTCATAATTAAATGTATTCTCTTTGTCAAAAATAATATCAAAAATGAGAGCCTTAGGATTCCCTGATGAAACGGTATTAATTAAACGACCATGGTAGGCCTGAGGCCAATCAAAATAATGACCTAAACCACCATCTTCTGGCGGAGCCACAGATGTATTATCAATATCAACTATAACCACATCATCAATGGACATTTGTTCAACTCCCACAGTTCGAGCTCTCATTCGCCCATCGTAGGACAGAAATTCATAACCATCCAACAATGATTTAATAAAGGGAACCTCATAAGATCCCCAGCCAACAATAATGGCCACCGCCAAACCGATGGCGCCGCCGATCCCTAATCGTTTTAAGAAGTCAGACATTTAAATAAATAAAATAAATTGTGGATTAGTTCCCGTCTTTCCCATCCTGCTCCTTATTCCATTTGACGAAATCAAGGCCGTTATCCGCATCTTGATTAAACTTGAACATGGAATATTTTCCGTCTTTTCTGACGTTTATTTGCATCCCTTCAACAAGACTCACCCAATCTTCTAAAGAAACCTCATAGGGGCCGGATACTTGATCTGGCGCCTTCACTTCTGTCACAGGACCCAATGTGAATTTGGGTGCACCGCCGCCCGGCTGAAAACCCTGTTTTTTCTGTTTTTCACGGGCCTCCGTTACATTTTTTGCCGCATTCACATCTACTTTACCTTCATAAACCAACACAGAACTTTCTTCATCACCCGCTTTGGCTCTGTACTTGGTACCACGAATAGCCGCCACAGCAGTGGGCGTCCGGATAGCCACATTTTTCTTTTCACCGAATGCAGCTTTGGCCGCCACCCAGATATCACCTTTTTTGAGTGTGGCACCAAAGTTCTTTTCCATGGGTTTTACGTTTGCTTCGGTGATTTCCAATTCTGAATTTTGCCCGATTCGCAATTTGCCACCGCCCACCAGGGTGATCTCACAACGGGATTTAGCCAATGTTTTAATCACATCTTTTTCATGAATCGCCATTCGTGGCAGGGCTCTTTTAAAATCTCCGGTACCGCCTTTTTGGACTTGAACCCGCCCAAGGGGCAGGGTGATTTTCCCAAATTCCTTTTGCCCAAAAGCAAAAGTGCTCATACAAAATGCAAGTATTAATAGTTGTTTCTTCATTTCATCAAAACCATCTTTTTTGTATCCTGAAATAGTTGTGTACCATTATGAGATATGACCTCAAGTCGGTATAAGTATACACCGGAGGGTAGTTGTCTGCCGTAATCGTCTTTGCCTCCCCAAATAAAACGGTGGTTCCCTTTTCCAAAAGATCGGTTGAATGCCAATGTATTCATTTCCTCACCCAAAAGGTTATAAACCCTAAGGGTAATATTCGCATCCTCAATAAGTGATACGCCAATATTGGTCACAGGATTGAATGGATTGGGACTATTTTGGGCCAACTCGAAGG
>JABGTK010000004.1 GCA_018647265.1 Candidatus Neomarinimicrobiota bacterium
CCACCAGGGTTGTGCTGATATGCATTACATCGGTCCTCATATATTCTGTACGACCACATTTTTTCATAATCAACAACACCATTAACAATCTTTGTCAGACCTATGGTTCCTTTGGTATCAACTATTTCTTTAAAAATTAGATATTCTTGATTATTGCAAGGGTCTTGAACTTCTGTACTGCCCCATTGATTTTGAGCAAAGATTGGAAATACAAATAATATGACACAGAGGCGTTTCATTTAATTGACTCTTTCAAAATGTCAATATTACTAAACATAAGGCAAACAGAATATCAATCATAAATCCCATACTCATTAGGCTCTCAGCACCTTTTATTTTGCTCAATAAATAATCATTTGTATATATAATCGAATTATTTGAATTATCAATACCAGTTAATTGATTAATTACTAATTGTGCAGTTTTATCTATTTCCTTTTTCCAAGCCTCTTGACTATTGTAACTACTATATTCATCTGCAGGAAAATCAAAGGATGCAGCACCAATAATCAATCCATTTCTTACATCAATCATTTTAACAAATGGTGCTCGACCTGTAATCAGATAATCAATATTTATTAATCCACTAAACTTACTCGGGGATTCAAGAAATCCTTTTTGGCTCAAACCCGATTCATCCAAAATAGTGTTAATACTCGTTCTATCAATTACATTGTATTTTTTACTTATGAGCAAATATTTTTCTAATGCAATACTAAATTTTTCTGAATCTTCTGAACCAAATGTACCTCCCTTTATTCCGTAAACTGCAATTTTAGGTAAATCTTGCCCATATGTTAAGCCAATAAGCATAAAGAGTGCTATACATTGTCTCATAATAAATTATATTACAACTGATTAACCCCAAATGTCCACCAAACAAAAACCCCACGAGTGTGGGGCTATTTAACCCCAAGGCGTTTCATTTAGACTTATTTGTCTTTGAAAAGAAAGAAACCGATTATTGCAGTTATAATGAGTGGTAGAACCCAAGCATCTACCCGAGTCGGGTCGTCCAGTTGCCAAAGCCATATACATATTGTAAAAAGAACAAGAAAAGAGATAATAAGCACAAATATTTTTTGAGTTTTATTCATACCGAACTCCTTTTATTACAAGATAGAGTAATATTACACCACAATGAAAGTAATTACAAAAAATTATATAATAATGTGGGTGTCTCTTTTATAAACAAAAAACCCCGCTACTTGGCGGGGCTCTTGCTTCAATCCTTTGGGTGGTTTTCATACACCATATTTCTTTTTGAAAAATTCACAATACTTCATTATTAATTATCTTTGTATTTTAATATTAAATAATCGCCTTCCCATGATGACATGTTTTTGGCTAAGTGAAAAAATGAATCAACAAACCCGTATTCTAACATATACGATTGCTTTGCCCATTTTTCTGCACCATCCTCAAGTGGAATTTTTGGTTTGAATTTCACATATTTAGTTCCATTGTATACAAAATTAATATCTATTACGGCAAACCAAAGACCTTCATCAAACACTTCAAGGTTATCAAACTCACCTAGATACCATCTCCAATGCATACTATTTATTGTAGACTCAGTAAAACCTGAAGCTTTTTTTCCCTTATTTGAGATATTCATGAATATCTCTTTTATTTGAACCAGAGGCGTTTCATACAGGAAATTACAAAAAATTACCCAGCAATGTGGGTGTGTCTTTTATTTAAAGGGTACACCCCCCATTTGGTTTTTACAGGTTGGAACTTTGGTTGAGTTTTTTGATTAGAAAGGGTAGAAGGGTAGCACTATGGTAGCACTATTTGCTACTTGAGAGCTTAAATCCCAAAAGTTCATTGATATTAACTACTGCTTCTTAAGGCTACAAAAAAACCCCGTTTATCGAGGATAAACAGGGCTTCAATTTACTGCGGGACCGAAGGGACTCGAACCCTCGACCTCCGGCTTGACAGGCCGGCGTTCTAACCAACTGAACTACGATCCCAAATATAAATGAACTTACTTTTTTAAGCGATAAACCAAGGAGAAAGGAATCACAATCACATATCCCAAAAAAAGAAGAATGGGGGCAAGCGTGAGACTTTGAAAGCTGTTTACCGATCCGGTCGCCATTAAGGCATAACCGACTAAAAGAAGACTAACACCAAATGCGAATAGGATATAATTGATTTTCCCAAAAGCCCACCCTTCAAAAAGAGAGACACCATTTGTATTATTATTACTCATTGCGACGGCAAAATTACACTTTTCGATATGCTCTGCCAATGAGTTTTTATGATTTTAGTTGAATTTATAGGGTGTGTATTGGGGTTATTAAGATTCTAAACAATAGAAATTGCCTTGCGTGGGTAAATACGTATAACTTTCGCCCCCATAAACGATGGAAAAATATCAGTTTCATTTGGGTCAAAGTTTTATTGGAATTACAGCGGCTGTCGTGCTGGGCATTTTATTGGCTTTTTATAGCCTCGTATTATTCTGGCCCCAGGGAAATCCCTATGATTCGGTAAAGGTGACCATATCAAAAGGTGCTTCCCTTAAAGAGGTGAGTACCCAATTGCAGGATTATAAAGTGATTCGCAACGAACGATCGTTTCTTTTAGCCGTTAAGGCACTGGGGTATGAAAAGGACATTCCCGCCGGAAGATTTAAATTGGTTAAAGCGCAAACCAATTTTGATATTATCGACCAATTGGTGAATGGAACCCATGTGAATAAAAGGGTAACAATTCTGGAAGGCTGGACGATTTCTATGGTTGCTCGAGAACTTGAATCTAAAATTGGAATGGATTCTCAGTTATTCGAAAATGCCTGTAAAAATAAATTACTGCTCTGGAAGTGGGGAATTGAGGCTGATTCATTTGAAGGATATCTTTTTCCTGAAACTTATCGCTTTGCAGAAGATGAAGCGCCACAGGATGTAATCAACCGGTTAATGGAAGAATTCCAGAAAAATTTTACAGAAGATTTGAAAGTGCGGATGAATGAAGTAGGTATGACAGAAACGGAAGTCTTGACCCTTGCTTCTATCGTTGAAGGTGAAGCGATTTACAATCGTGAAAGGCCGGTAATTTCAGGTGTATATCACAATCGCCTGAAAAAAGGCATGCGGCTCCAGGCTGACCCTACAATCCAATATATTATTGAAGACAGCCCGCGGCGCTTGTTTAATAAAGATTTGAAAATCAAATCGCCGTACAATACATATTTGAATTATGGACTTCCACCGGGGCCGATTAATAACCCGGGGATAGAATCTATAAAAGCAGCGTTGTATCCTGCGAATACAGAATATTTGTATTTCGTGGCTAAGGGGGATGGATATCATACCTTTTCGCGGACACAGGATGAACATATTAAGGCCAAACGTGAATTTCAAAAAATCCGGCGTAAGAACAGAAGACAAAAAGCAAAAAAGGGATAGTACACATACCAAATGAGTAAACGAAATCTGAATAAAGTGCAAAAAGCAGCTGTTGAAGCTTTTGGAAGACCTGTCTTGATTTTTGCTGGTGCCGGCAGTGGGAAAACGCGCGTATTAACCCACAAGATTGCCCACTTAATAGAAAATAATCTGGTTCCTGCCGAAAATATATTAGCGGTTACTTTTACAAATAAAGCAGCCCAAGAAATGCGTGGTCGGGTTAATGGCCTGATTAAGGAATCTAAAATGAGGTCAACCATTGGCACATTTCATTCTATTTGTGCGCGTGTTTTACGTAAAGAGATTCATCATCTAGGTTATTCTTCTGATTTTTCTATTTTTGATGTTGCGGACCAGGTTACCTTAGTTAAAGTGGTCCTCGAAGCCATGGATATACCCAAGAATTATGTTACGCCACAAGAGGTTCGTCATAAGATCAGTTATTTCAAAAATAAACTAATCAAACCAGAAGAAGCTAAAAAGAAAGCACATTTAGTAATCGAAAAAACCTACGCGGATATTTATAAAAATTATCAAAAAGCGTTGGCAAAAAATAATGCTGTCGATTTTGATGATTTGTTACTGCTTCCTATAGAACTTTTTGAGAAACATCCGGCTATTTTAGAAAAATACCGTGAAAACTGGCAATATATCTTGGTGGATGAATATCAGGATACAAATAAACCACAGTTTATGCTGGTTAAATACTTGGCCCAAAAACACCAACAAATTTGTGTGGTGGGTGATGATGATCAATCTATTTACGGATGGCGTGGCGCAGACATTCGAAATATTCTTGATTTTGAAAAGAATTTTGGAAATTGTGAAGTGTTTAAACTGGAAAAAAATTATCGATCATCTGCACATATTTTGGAAGCGGCCGCTTCTGTCGTAAAAAACAATGTTAATCGTGCACCAAAAGAATTAATACCTCATAATGGTGCCGGTGAAAAACTGGGTTTGATTGAAACCAATGATGAGATGGAAGAAGCAGATGCTGTGGTGAATGCATTGGAAAAAGAAATTAAACTTCAAAAACGCAATTTCAGTGATTTTGCTATCCTGTATCGCACCAATTCTCAATCACGTTCATTGGAGGATGCCTTCCGCCGTTCCGGGATTCCCTATAATATTGTGGGTGGTTTCCGATTTTATGAACGGAAAGAAATTAAAGATTTAATCGGCTATATTTCCTTAATTGTAAATCCAAAAGATACAATTTCTATGCGCCGAGTGATTAATTTTCCACCTCGCGGCATTGGAATGAAAACAGTGGATAAATGTGTTATCGAGGCTGCGGATAAAAAGACCGATATGATTGAAGTTTTGAACTTTCCAGGGAATATGGGTATTCGTGGGAAACAGGCAGATTCATTACAATCCTTTTTCACAATTATTAAAAAATACAATGAACTCCTTCCAAAATTAAATGCGGGTGAGTTGGTTCGAACCTTGGTGGAAGAAGCTGGAATTATTCAGTATTATCGCGCCAGTTCGGCGCCGGAAGATCGGGATCGATTAGAAAATGTGATGGAATTCCTCCGAAGTGTAGATGAATTCATGCTTCGTACACCTGAAGGTGGCCTATCCCAGTTTTTAGAAGAAGTATCTCTGTTGACCGATTTAGATCAATGGAATGATGAAACAAACCGCGTAACATTAATGACACTTCATGCGGCCAAAGGATTGGAATTCCCTGTCGTCTTTATCACGGGACTAGAAGATGGATTATTTCCCCTTTATAGTGCACTAGAAGCGCAAGAGAAACTTGAAGAAGAACGGCGATTATTTTATGTAGGGTTAACCCGCGCCATGGAAAAAGTTTATCTCATGTATGCAAATCACCGTCGTCGTTTTGGCTCTGAAGATCTTTACGGTATGGTTTCAAGGTTTGTCCATGAAATGCCCGAAGATAAATTAGAGAAAATTTCATTTACATCTGCACTTACACGAAAAGTTGTGGGTGGCAGACCAGGTTATAATACAAAGACTGCTGTAAGTCGTACAGTTGTGGTTTTTGATGATTTTATCGTTGGTGACTTTGTAGAACATGCCATATTTGGAATTGGTAAAGTTATGGCTTTGAGTGGCCAAGGTGAAAACCAGCGCGTAGGTATTGTATTTAAAGATGGGCTTAAGAAAAAACTCGTTGTTAAATTTGCCAACCTAAAGAAAGTCGAATCTCCCCAAGTATAATCGCGGTCGAGTCCGACTGATTATTTTATATATTCCTTTATTTAGAAACGTGTTTGTTCTTATTTTATGAGACTCAATCTCAATAAAATAGAATGATTTTATGGCATCCCCAGAACCACTAAAAAAAGCATTAAGAAAAGAAGGACTTAGATATACTCAGCAGCGACAAGCTGTTTGGGATGAATTACGTGCAACGGATGCTCATCGAGATGCAGAAGAAATTTATTTATCTCTAAGAAATTCAGGGTTAACCGTATCCCGGGCTACTGTTTATCGAACCATTGATGTATTGGTGAAAAATAATATGGTTCGCAAATTAGAATTGGGAGACGGCCGTGCACGCTATGAACATAAGATAGATTCGACTCATCACGACCATTTGATTTGCGTCCAGTGTGGCAAAATTGAAGAATTTATGGATGAGGTGATTGAAGAGCGTCAGGATAAAATAGTAGAAAAGTTTAACTTTAAACTTATTCGTCATATTCATCAATTATTTGTGATTTGTAGTGAGTGTAAAAAAGCATGATTTTAACCGATTTAAATCCGGGAGAAACAGGTACCATAAATGATATAAAAGGGGATACTCATCTCCAAAATCGTTTGGTTGAACTGGGTCTCCTATCTGGAATTGAAGTTCGAATGGTAAAACAAGCGCCCTTTAAAGGTCCTGTTGAAATAAAATTTCGTGATTCTTATTTGTCAATTCGTTGGCAAGATGCCCGTCAAATTGACCTGATAAAATGAAACAGCATTTTTTTGAAAATAACCCTGCCTTGGATACTGATTCGAAGTGGGTAGCTCTGGTAGGGAATCCCAATTGTGGTAAAACGGCAATCTTTAACCTACTAACAGGACTGAACCAAAAAGTATCCAATTATCCTGGTGTAACAGTAGAGAAAAAAATCGGTTTAGTTTATTCGGAAAATCTATCATACAAAGTATTGGATTTACCCGGGACTTATAGTCTTCAACCGGAATCATTCGACGAAGAAATTGTTTCGGAACAGGTTACCGATTGGGCCAAAGGTGAATCGCCTCCCGCTATCATTATTTCTGTGGTTGATGCCTCAAATTTGGCGCGAAATCTTTTCCTCACTTCCCAACTTCTCGATTTAAATATTCCTGTAATTGTGGCATTGAATATGATGGATCTCCTGAACGATGGCCAACAAATCGATTGCAAGAAACTGGCAAAAAAATTGGGAGTTAATGGCGTTGTTCCTATTTCAGCAAAAAAGAATCAGGGGTTGGATGAACTAAAATTAATGATTGGGACAGTGTTGAGATCGGGTAAATGTTCAAAACATTCATTGCCCTGGTTGAATGATAAAATAGTAGAACACCTATCTCCATTAATAGACCCTCAATTTTATTCGAAAGATTTTGCTGTAGCCCAATTATTGCGAAAGGTCACCCATTTCAGAAATGTAAATGGCGATTCATCCCAATTTAATTCTATCAATGAAGCAATCTTTGAACTGGGATATCAGCCCCAAACGGTTGAAGCTACCCTTCGATATCGTTGGATTGATGACATTGTTAATACAGTTCATAAGCGAAGCAGACCGAAGATTGAAAAGGAATCTCGCAGTGAAAAGTGGGACAATATCCTTACCCATCGCTGGGGAGGACCGGCCATATTTATCACTATTCTATATTTCATTTTTCAATCCATATTTACATGGGCCACAGTTCCCATGGATTGGATCCAAGCGGGGGTCGACCAAGTTTCTGTATTTATTTTGTCCAATATGCCTTCAGGAATGCTTCGTGATATATTGGTTGAAGGAATTATCGCTGGTGTTGGTGCTATCGTTATTTTCCTGCCGCAAATTTTAATATTGAGTTTCTTCCTGACAATATTAGAAGATACGGGCTATATGGCACGGGTCGCTTTTATGCTAGATCGAGGAATGACAAAAATGGGACTCCACGGTAAATCAGTTT
The DNA here is from genome assembly GCA_018647265.1 of Candidatus Neomarinimicrobiota bacterium. Lineage (NCBI taxonomy): Bacteria > Pseudomonadati > Fidelibacterota > Fidelibacterota bacterium. The sequence continues at coordinate 7,566 of JABGTK010000004.1, forward strand.
TACCCTTAATGAGCGGTTATGCCTGTGCCATCCCTGGAATCATGTCAACAAGAACAATTGACAGTTGGAAGGAGCGGTTGGTTACAATTTTAATTTTACCTCTCATGAGCTGTAGCGCCCGTCTTCCTGTTTATACCCTGTTAATCGGTGCTTTTATACCGCCTGTAATTGTGGGTGGTATCTTTAATCTTCAGGGATTAACATTAGTATTTATGTATTTTTTGGGAACCGTAACCGCGCTGATTCTAGCTAAAATATTCAGCAAATTTATCAAAGAAAAATCATCATCATCTTTTGTAATGGAGTTGCCTCCATATCGTGTTCCTATTGCCCGTTCCGTTATTCGTCATGTTTTCATTCGGGGGAAATTATTTTTGGTAAATGCGGGAAAGATTATTATGGCTATTTCCATATTATTATGGTTTTTAGCATCCTTCCCAAAAGTGGATCCACAATCAGTTGATGTGAATCCCATTCATCATAGTTACGCAGGCAAGATTGGCCATGCCATGGAGCCGGTCATCCGTCCTTTGGGTTTTGACTGGAAGATCGGCATTGGATTGTTAACATCGTTTGCGGCAAGAGAGGTAATGGTTTCTACAATGGCAACCATTTACAATGTTGAAGATAGTGGGGATGAAACTGTTAACTTGAGGGAGGCAATGCTAAACGATACTGATGATAAAACTGGGTTGCCTGTATATACGCCGTTGGTAGCATTGGCATTGATGGTTTTTTACGTTTTTGCCGCTCAATGTATGGCTACCTTTGCCATTGTGCGCCAGGAAACAAACTCATGGAAATGGCCTCTGTTCATGGTCGCCTATATGACCGCCTTAGCCTATTTTGGCGCTATGGTAGTTTATCAGTGCGGGTTGCTATTGGGTTTTAGCTAATGGAAATGCAAACGCTTATTGCGATTGGAATTGGAATCATTGCCACTGGATATGTTATTAGTGTTTTTGTTCGGCAATTGAATAAACCGGAAGTTGATCCTAAGTGTGATGATTGTCCTGTCCCTGACATGATGGATAAAAAAGAAGAGTCAAACTAGTTTTTTCTCCAGCATAAGGCTCCCCAGCTTGGAAGTTCCATTCAATTCAAATCCCAGCTTTTCATATAACTTTCTAGCCGGTTCGTTTTTTGGCATAACCCGAAGTGTCATTGTTTCAATTTGTTTTTCCCGTGCGAGTGATTCAAGATATTTCATCATTTTTTCACCTAATCCCTGTCCTCTATATTCTTTATCGATATAAATATGGAGTGCATGGGCGCGGTTTGAATCCTGGATAATCATGAGATTTCCAATCCCCACGATCCATTTTTCATTGACCAATGCGAAACTATGGATGTCATCATTGGCATAGGTCATGGCAACCCATTTTTTAAAACTGAAGGGATAGGCCATCCGTGGGTCTGTTAAATTCAAATCTTTAGGATTCTTAAACCATTTTGTCATGACCGCTTCTAAGATGCGGGCATCCTTAGGTTTGGTGTAACTGACTTTTTTGATTGTGATGGACATAGGTGTTCTTTACTGATATTTTCGTAAGTTTATGCCTGAAATTTAGAACCAATGAAGTCCATAGTTACCATTTCAAAATTTAAAGAAGGCGACACCATCCAGGGGTTTTATCTCTGTGTTGAAAAACACCTTCGTCATACTCGCGCCGGTGATCTTTATTTAGATTTAATTCTGAGAGATCGCACCGGTCAAGTCCATGGTAAAGTGTGGGATAAAGTGGCCGAATTTAATGAAAAATTTTCAAGTGGTGATGCTGTAGCTATCAAAGGTGAGGTGGATATTTTTCTCGAAAGACCACAGTTATCTATCAAAAGAATTAATAAGGCTACGGTTCAAAACTATGCCAGATATGGATTTGATCCTGCTTTAGTGATGCCAACTGCCCAAGCAGATCCTAAGGATATGTGGAAGAATATTAATTCATTAATTCGAAAAATGAAAAATCCTTTTCTGAAAAAACTATGTGGAAATATTTATTCGGAAAATAAAGAAAAACTATTCACTCATCCTGCATCCGTATCTATGCATCATAATTATCGTTCCGGATTTTTAGAACATATTCTGTCCATGTCAAAAATGGCTGTGCAGCTGGCGCCCCATTATCAACTAGATACTGACTTGGTCCTTACCGGGGTCCTCTTACATGATATAGGTAAAATCTATGAGATTGAATCAGATTACGAAGCTACCTTTACGGAACATGGTAATTTGATTGGCCATATAGTTATGGGTCGGGATATGGCCCGATCCGCTGCGAAGAAAATTAAAAAATTCCCCGAAAACCTACTATTAAAAGTGGAACATATCATCCTTGCCCATCAAGGGAAGTATGAATGGCAAAGTCCCAAAAAACCGGCTTTTAAAGAAGCGCTTTTGGTTCATCTTATTGATGTAACTGATTCACAGATGAATATCATGGACATGGCTTTGAAGGAAGATAGAGAAGATGGGGACTTCACTAACAGGCATAATTATTTTCGTATCCCGTTATACAAAGGTGCAGATGGGTTTGAATAATTTGGTCCGGGCTGCGATATTTTGCGCCCTGGCAATTGGAATGGGTTTTTCTCTTATGCTTGTCCCAAATGTGGAACTTATTACAGTAATCGTTTTTTTATCGGGATTAACATTAGGAGCAAAGTGGGGCACCTTGGTCGGGGGCACGGCAATTTTTATTTATTCGGGACTGAATCCAATGGGGTCAGGCCTTAGCTTTCCGCCTTTATTTCTAATGCAGATAATTGGTATGTCCATCACCGGTGCAGTGGGTGGTTTCGTTCGCCCCATTTTCTATCGAAAACAGTTTAGTGTAATTTCTTTGGCTGGATTGAGTATTGTCGGTTTCTCAGTTACACTCATTTATGATGTTTTAACATTGGTGTCTTATCCCATCTCGGCAGGGTTGGGTATGGCAGGAGTTTTGGCCGCTTTGGTTAAAGGTATGGGTTTTATCATTTTGCATGAAATATCTAATGCTGTAGTATTTGTTGTTGCCGTTCCCAGTGTGGTAAAATATCTAAAATAAAATATGAGAAAATTGGTTGTTCTATTAAGCTTGAATGTAGGATTGTTTTCTCAAAGTTCTTTTGTAATTCCTTTTGATTGGGCCGGTCAAAATGGTATTATGATTAACGATGGCGCTTTATTCTGGAATAGAGACTGGACCTCTGGTATGCTCCTCTTTGACGGATCCTACACGTCATATCCCAATCGGTATGGATCTTATACATCTCGAAAATTTCAACCGTCTAAAACAGGTCTATTGCCCGAGTTTAGTGTTTTGCCAGATTCAAATAATGTAGAAAGTTATTTTGATTATTACCGTGGAGATTATCTGTATAACCAAATGGAAATTGGCGCCGATTATGAGGAGCCAAATCGACTAATCCAGATTCGAGGATTTAAGAGAAATCATGGTGGAAACACAGGACATTACCTTCATCCCGCTGGCGGTTCTTCCCCAATTCATCATTCCTACCGTGTGAACTATGGTGCAAAAAAGGGTGAGCAGAAATTGGAATTATCAGCTGGGAGATTTGTTACTCGCAGTGGTTTGCCGGATTCAACTACAAACGGCCTTGAGAATGAAAATATAATCAGTGCTGGAATTCGCTATCAACACCCACTTGGAAATTGGACCATGGATACTTATGTGGGTCAATTTTTTCAGCATCGTCTAATTCATCATTCATCTTTGGTAGATTCAAATTACCGTGATGTAAACCGTGGTAGTATCAATATTCAAATTGAATCATCGGGTGGCATAAAATTTGGGTTTGTCCAAGAATCTCAACAGGTGAATGATAATCGTCATAACCGGTCATTGAATTGGACTAAATTGTATTCGGCAAAATTAATTGGGAATCTATCTTTGATGGGAGGGTTTCAAATATTGAATTCAGATGATGCATTCCCATTTTTATTTAATATGGATTATGTTAAAAAATATAATAATGGATATTTTCAATTTTCATCAAGTGGTTCTCCGAAACCAAAACATCCTGAATTGGATGATCCCTCAGATAAATCATCATTTGAATTTTGGAGTCATTCCGATATTAAAGGAGGGTTAGATAAAGGTGGGTTGAGGATTACTGGATCGCTTTCATTGGTTCAAAAGGGAATAGATTCAAATACTGATGAAAAAATCATATTTGCAGGTGTCGGTTTCGGATACACTTTTAAAAATGAATGGTCAGTTTATTCGAATGTAATTACCCAAATAGATTCATCCATTAATGGAGGCGGTTTTGGTACCTTTTCTTCTTTAGGAGTAAAAGGGAATTTAAATTTATTTAAGAATAATATGAAAATTGATGCGCATCTATGGGGGAGCGGTACGGCCGCGCGATTGAAATCTTTTGGATTTGATCCAATCAGGCAAATACCATTTAACAATACAAATGCCGATTGGATATTGCCGGACCAATGGCTTTTTCATTTTGAAGCGATTGCTAATATATCAGGTGTGTTAGTTACGTATAAGGTAAATAATATCCTGAATGCGGTGGGAAGTGTTAGTGGTGCCTCTTCAGAAGATTTAGTTTGGGCACGCCCCAACCATATATATTCAAAGTTGGGACGCATGATGCAATTTGGTGTAACTTGGACTTTTAAGAATTAATCCACTTCTTTTTCAAAAACAGCAAATGAACCGGGGATAGCCCCAACTTGGTATTGGTGAACCAAGGTACCTTTATTATCGTATACATAAACATTGTCTGGGGCTTGGTAATCAGTATCAGCTAAAAATAAAAATTCTCCAAACGCCGCTGCTGAATATGTACTGCTTGTCTTCCCGATTATACTGTTTACATCGGCTGATAAATTTGGGTTCAATGGAGCAATTCCAGTTTTGAATGATCGATAAACAGTATTATTAAAAGCCAAAATATCAGCGCCGTAGTCACTTGTTTTTCCCAAGTCATTTTTATCTACTTTACCTGTGACCAAGTCAATGAGAGAATTACCCACAGTGGTGCTCCAGTCCGGGTTATAGTAGGTGCTAGCGACGTAGAGTTTCTTATCATGGATGACCATATTCCCGGGGCCTTTAACAACTTCAAATGTTTTAGAAAGCGTTCCATCATTATAGATCTTTAAAACGCGATTATCAGCTGTCCAATCTGGTTTCATAGTAATACTGGTGTATAGATAATCCTCATAGAAGATAATCATTTCAGGAAGGCCGTTAACGGGGATTGTATCTTCAATGGCATATGTTTTCAGATTCATCACGATTATGCCGTTTACGTTCCATGCGGTGATATAGCCCTTATTTTTATAAACAGCCATATGCCGAGGACTAGCGCCGGCCAGACCAATCTTCTTAACATGGATGATTTGTTCACCGCCAAGAGAAAATTCTTCAATTGAATGACTGTTATTATTCACAACAAAAAGACGGTCGTTATCCACGGTCATGGATTGGCAAATATCGCCCAAAGATTGACCGGTTTGGTTTTGGTAAATGGGGCCAGATATTTCCGGCTTCTCAGGATTTAACATCCAAAGGCTGGCATTCGATTGTCCAAAATTTCCTTCGCAGAGAACGAACACATTCATTTCTGTTAAAGGATCGGTATCATTGTTATAGAGGTTTTCACATCCAAAAAAAATCGTCACTGGAATAAAGAAAACAAGTTTAAATACACGGTTCATTATTTAGTCCTATTGAATTGAGGGTTGTATTGAATAGAAAGTGAAAAACTGCGTCCCGGTTCTGGATAACTATTCACTGTCATATAATTTTTATTGAGAAAATTTTCTACTGAAATAAGAATATTGATTTGTTTGTTCACAGACCAATCGAGTCCGCCCGAAAAAATAAAATAGGGAGCTATTGTGACATCTTTAGGCCAACTATATAGGGAAATTCTTTCACCTGTATATTGTCCTTGCAGCCAGTAGTTCAAAGATAGGATATTGGCCTCTATACTGAATGAACCTAAATATTTTGGTGCATAGCGCAATGGTTTATTTTGGGTCAAATCTTTAGAATTATTATAACTGAAATGAGCAGTATAGCGGATGTTCTTGATTAATTCTCCATCCAATGTGATGGTGGTTGTATTCCGCAGCGTATTGGCAATGTTATGGGGCTGCCAATAGGTTTCTCCTGGCGCCCATTGAATCAGGTTTTTACTGTTTTTATAGCTGTGGCGAATCGATAAATTGTGTTTCTGGAAAGTTGTTTCCCAATGAGCGCGAATCCAATGTGTTGTTTCCGGCAAAAGGGATGGGTCTCCACCAGGACTCCAGAACATATCATTAAAAGTTGGGTAACGAAATCCATTCCCCGCCATGATAGACACAGAAGCATTTTTCATTCCATATTCCAACCCCGATTGCCATGTCCAGATGCTGAATCTTCCTTTTTCCCGATCGAATCGAACACCGCTCTCATTCGAAAACTTTTCTGAAATTGCCCAAATAATCCTATTGGCATAAGATTGAATAACACGATTATGATTCTTCGTATCTGTACTGGAAATTTCTTCTTTTTTAAGGAATAGCTTTTGATCTATTTCGATGGATTTATGCGGTGATGTTTTCCAACTCATTTCAAGTTGGGATGCGGTTAAGTCATGTCGACTATCCACGGCATATTGTGGATTAATGTAGTGTTCATCGCTTTGACGGGAAGTTAATGAAACAGAAAAAAGATGGTTGGGTATTTGCCATATTGATCTAAGGTTGAATAATTGAAGGGCATCTTTTCGTTTTGCTTTTGGGGATGGCGAAAAAACCAACCCGGGAATACCGCGGTCCTGTTGAGTTAAAAGGGATTGAATAGATATAAACCATCTATTTGAAATAGCACAATTGGTATCAATAGAATAAAACGATTGTTTAAATATATTATTTTGAATCTTCCCGCTTTTTCCTAAATGACTATAATCAAAATTCCCAGTTGACCTTAATTTTCCAAATCCAAGATGTGTTTCCCAAGTTTCAGATGGAATCTTGATTTGACCTGCGATGGAACGGAGACCAAAACTGCCAGATGTTATTTTAATACGTGGAGTTTTAGAGTTTGTAATTGAAATTGAACCATCAATACTTCCAGATCCATAAGATAATGTCGGTGTTCGGGAAATGGTCAAATTATTAATTATGAAAAAAGGCATTTGTGATATATCAGTTTCACCATTTTGGGGACTGGTAAGATCGATCCCATTCCATAATATTTTGGTGTGAGAGGTCAATCCCCCATCAATAGATAGTGTACCCAACCCTCCAATGCCGCCATAAGTTCGTAATGAAAGGGAAGGGATTGACGCCATAGTAGATGAAAGGTTTCGCCCATTCTTGGCTTGAAAATTATTTGAATGAATCGGTCGGAATCCCTTTACATTTATGGGATCCATTTCGACAGGGTCCATTTTTAATTGAACGATATATTCTGAATTATTGGTAATAACGAAATGTTGATCTTTGAACCCATAATGATAAACGGTAATACTGTCCCCCAATTCACCGACCGTGGTAAAAAAACCATATTCACCAGACATGGTCCATGAGCCTGAAGAATCGTGAACAATAATTGCATGGGAAACTGGACGGTTACCATTTTGAACAAGACCTCTCACTTGAGGCTCCGTGCCCAAAGCAATAGATAAAAACAATATGTATGGAAGAAATCTAGACAATGATTCTCGCCAATGGTGGCAGGAAAAAGTCTACGATGGTCGAATTGTGAGTGAATTCAATTGATCGAATCATGACTTTTTTTCCCGAAAGTCAGTGGATGTACATTCTTGCCCAGGTCTCCTGACTTACGCTGGTGGAACACCATTAAAATAGTATTATAGCGATTACAGTAGCGGGTACTGTGCCCGAATTAAACGAGCTTCCCTGCGGCAAAAATGTTTCAAATAACGGTTCGAATTTAGTAGCATAAAACCATTACTTAAAATGCATCAATGCAAATTAAATAAATTTTTCAAAAATTGATGCACTTATAGATTCAGTCTGATGAAACAACGGTGTAAATTCTGTGCTATGATTTCGCCAACAATAAATGGCTCTATCCTAAATCGCTCCGTTTTGGTGCTAAATACGAATTATTCACCAATGGATATTTGTACAGCGCGCCATGCAATTTGTCTTTTTTATAATGAAAAGGTAGAAATCCTGGAATCATATAATGAATCGGTTCATTCACCGTCGGTAACGTTATCCTTGCCAAGCATTGTTAAGCTAAAAGATTTTGTTCGGCATCACAAAATGGATGTAGTATTAAGTCGAAAGAACTTATTAATTCGGGATAAGCATCAGTGTCAGTATTGCTTGATTAAAAAAGGTCCATTGACGCTTGATCATGTAATGCCGAAAAATAAAGGTGGTGGCGATTCTTGGGAAAATCTTGTTACCGCTTGCCAGGTTTGCAACAGAAAAAAAGGTAACCGAACACCATTCGAAGCCAAAATGCCTTTAAAGCGGATGCCGAAAAAGCCCAATAAAATTCATCATTTTCAACAATTTATTCAAGATAAACAAACGGCATGGCGGCCCTATTTATTTATGGAGTCTTTTTAAATGAAACGTGTTTTGAGTGGAATTCAACCCTCAGGTGATCTACACTTGGGAAATTATTTTGGAATGATGTCCAGAATGATTAAGTATCAGGAAGAAAATGACCTATTTTGTTTTATCGTGAATTATCATGCTTTAACAACCATCCAAGATAAAGATCGGCTGGCTTCCAATACATTGAATGCAGCAATGGATTTTATGGCTCTTGGGCTGGATCCTGATCAATCAACATTTTGGATTCAAGGTGATGTGCCACAAGTATGTGAATCCACTTGGCTTTTATCCAATATTGTGAATGTTGGCCTTTTAGATCGAGCTACTTCTTATAAGGATAAACTTGCCAAAGGAATCACCGCCAATGTTGGTCTTTATTCATATCCAATTCTAATGGCATCTGATATCCTTTTATTTGGGGGCGAAATTGTTCCTGTTGGTAAAGATCAAAAACAACACCTTGAAATGACCCGGGATATGGCCATTCGATTTAATAAAACTTTTGGTGAAGTATTTGTCGTTCCTAAACCGGATATTGAAAAAACCACACAATTAGTACCGGGAATTGATGGTCTGAAAATGAGTAAATCTTATGGAAATACCATTCCAATTTTTGGCGCTGAAAAAGCGATTCGAAAAAAGTTTATGTCAATCGTTACCGACTCTACTGAAATTGATAAACCAAAAGATATCAACTCACCCTTATTCCAGTTGTATAGCCTATTCCTGAATGATTCGGAACGAGAAACTTTGGCCGATCGATTCGGAACACCTGGTATGCGTTATGGCGATGTGAAGCAGGAATTATTCGAATGTTTTTGGGCACAGTTTGAACCGTTCCGGGAAAAACGAGAATACTTGACCGGTCATAAAGACTATGTTATACAAAAATTAAATGAAGGCGCTGAGAAAGCTGGCGCTGTAGCCGATTCATATTTAACCAAAGCCAGGGAGGCGATGGGGTTGCAATATGGAGAAGTAAATGTATAAAGTTCAACTCAGTCAATTTGAAGGGCCATTGGACTTATTGCTATATTTTATTCGTCGTGATGAAATTGATATTTATGATATCCCCATTGCCCAAATTACTGCGGAATATTTGCAAATTATTGAAGATTTGAAATCAATGAATCTTTCAGTTGCCGGTGAATTCATTCTAATGGCTGCTACGCTAATGCGTATAAAATCTAAAATGTTGATTCCACGCACTGAATTGGATGATCAAGGTGAACCAATTGATCCAAGAACAGAGTTGGTGAAACAGTTATTGGAATATCAACGCTTTAAGGATGTGTCAACAGATTTATCGATGCAATGGCATGAGCAAAGTTATCGCCATGAGCGGACAACTGTTCAAGATATAGAAGGAATGGATGATCCAGGCGTTTATTTGCGCAAAGTAAATCTTTTTGATTTGGCTCAATATTTTAAAGAAGCTATGGACAGAAGGCCTGTGATCACCTCGTATGAAATGCACAGAGAACCGGTCAGTTTGGATGACAAAAAATATTTTATCCTTAAATCTTTTGATGGGGACGGTATTTTAAGATTCAAATATTTATTATCAAAATGTGAAGATAAAATAGAAGTTATTGTTACTTTTTTAGCCATCCTCGATCTTATGAGGTTGTTTGAAGTTGTTGTTTATCAAAATGAGTTATTTGATGATATGGAAATTCATCGACTCGAAAAAAATTAAAAGATAATCATGGAAAATATTGAACTAATAATAGAAGCATTGTTATTTGCAAGCCCGGAACCACTTACGCAGAAAAAGGTTAATTTAATTTTTGAAAATGAATCGCCCAATTTGGAAGAAGTTTCTGAAGAACTTTCTGAACGATATTTGGCTCAGGGAAATGCTTTCGAAATTCAAAGAGTAGCTGGTGGATTTCAACTGCGGACATTACCGGAGTATGATATGTATGTTCGCCGATTATTGAACAAAACAGGTCAACTCCATCTTTCTCAAGCGTCTCTAGAGTCCCTTTCCATTGTGGCTTATAAGCAACCTATCAGCCGATCCGATATTGAGGCCATTCGTGGTGTGGATTGTGCAGGTGTCCTAAAAACTTTATTAAAAAAATCCCTCATAAATATAAAAGGTAGGGATGAAGGTCCCGGTCGGCCTTTAATGTATGCCACTACTGGTGAATTTCTGCAGGCTTTTGGATTGAGCCGTATTGCAGATTTACCAAAACTTAAAGAAGTAGCTGAATTATTAGAGGAGCAACCAGCCCTTACAGAGCAAATTAATGCGTTTAAATAAATTTATAGCCCAAGCTGGTATCGCCTCTAGGCGAGAAGCGGATAAATTGATAAAAGGTGCCACTGTTACGATCAATGGTGTGGTGGAGGTAAACCCCGCCTATGATGTTCAAGTTTCCGATGATGTTCGATATGACAATGCTCGTATTAAACCGGAATCAAATATAAGAATCATCCTATTAAATAAGCCCGAAGGATATATTACTACGGTGAAAGATCCCATGCGGCGAAAGACGGTGATGGATCTAATTCAGACGGAAGAACGCCTATTCCCCGTTGGCCGTTTAGATAAAGATTCCACTGGGTTATTATTATTGACGAATGATGGTGCATTGGCGAACAAACTTATGCATCCGAAGAATAGAATTCCCAGAATTTATAAAGTTGTAATTGATAAAGTATTCCGCGGTTGGGAAGTTAAACGCTTGGCAACTAGAGTATATATTGGACAGAAAGAATGGGGTAGAGCAGAAGTTGTTGAACAGCAACAAGTGAAAGGCCGTGCGACAGTATTATTGCGTCTTTACCAAGGGAAAAAGAGGGAAGTTCGGCGAATGATGTACAGGATGAAAAGAAAACTGTTCAGTTTAGACCGAATTCAGTTCGGTCCAATTGAACTTGGAAACATTGCTCGTGGTGCATGGCGGGACTTAAATGAGAGTGAACTAAAGGCACTTGATAAACTTAATTCCTGAGGAATTACTTCATTCTAAATTTGTCTTATTAAATTGGTAATCTTATAAAGAAAGCCTTAAATTTCTTGGCTCATTGAGAGTGGAAAATAGATGATTGTCGCCATAGACGGACCTGCAGCAACAGGAAAAAGTACATCAGCTAAATTAGTGGCCCAGAAATTGAGCTTCACTTATTTAGACACAGGTGCTATGTATCGATGCGTTACATTGGCTGTTTTGAGGGATCAGATTTCTTTGGATGATGAGAGAGCTTTTGAGCAATTGCTCAAAAGTATGAATATCCAACTCGATAAAACTGACGACCGTTTGGTCGTTCATTTAAACGGGGAAGATGTTTCAACTGAAATCCGAAAAGCTAAAGTTACCTCCCAGGTGAGCGCCGTGAGTGCGCTACCCCAAGTTCGGTCTGCTTTAGTTGATTTCCAGAGAAATATTGCGAAAGATCAAAATTGTGTCATGGAAGGCCGGGATATAGGAACTGTTGTGTTTCCCAATGCCGAATTCAAATTTTTCCTGATTGCAGATGATAAGATTCGGGCGGAAAGACGCCAATTGGATTTATTAGCAATTGGAGAGAAAAAATCTATTGATGAGTTGGTTGAAGAAATTCGCCAACGGGATGCTCTGGATTCAGGACGATCCCATTCACCATTACGAAAAGCCGATGACGCTATCGAAGTGGACACATCTAAAATGACAATCAATGAGCAGGTTGACTTTATGGTCAACAAAGTAAAAACATTAACAATAGGAAACTAAACCAACATGAGTGAAACAATACAAGAACCTGTCGTTGAACAGACCAATGATTCTCCTGAATTAGCGGTCAGCGCTGAAATAGTGGACGAAGCGCCTACGACTTCTAACGGAGCTGATGCTCCTGGCAAGGATGTGCCAAAACCAGAATTAAATTACTTGGCTTCAGATTTATTTAATGAAGTGCGCCAAGTATCCCTCGAGGAACTAATGAGCTCCGCGGTAATTGAAGAGGTCTCACAGGAAGAACAAGATAGGTATTTATCGACTTTTTCAGAAATAAATGAACGTGAAATCGTAACCGGCCGTGTCATCGGGATGAATGAAAAAGAGATACTGATTGATATCGGTTTTAAATCTGAAGGTGTCATCCACCGAGATGAATTCACTGAAGACACCCTTCCTGAAGTGGGTGAAAAACTGGATGTTTACCTTGAGCGCATGGAAGATGAAAGTGGAAAAACTGTTCTTTCAAAAGAAAAAGCAGATTTTCTTCGTCGATGGACCCAACTCCGTGAAATTCACGAAACCGGTGAAATCATCAGTGGTCGCATTGTTCGTCGAATTAAAGGTGGTATGGTTGTGGATTTAGAAGGTGTTCAAGCCTTCTTACCTGGATCGCAAATTGACGTTCGCCCTGTAAAGGATTTTGATAAATATATTGATACCGAAATGGAATTGCGGGTTGTGAAATTCAATGAATTCCGTAAAAATGTAGTTGTGTCCCACAAAGCGATTCTTGAAGAAAGTCTGGCTGAACAGCAGGACGAATTATTCGAGAAGTTGGAAGTGGGCAATGTCATGGAAGGCCGCGTTAAAAATATTACCGATTTTGGTGTATTTATTGACCTTGGCGGTATCGACGGCTTGCTCCACATTACCGACCTTAGCTGGGGCCGCGTTAATCATCCATCAGAATTAATTGGTATGGATGATACACTTACTATTAAGATCATAGATTTTGATAAAGAGAAAAAACGCGTTTCATTGGGGCTCAAACAACTGACGCCACATCCTTGGGAGAATTTAGAAGATCGCTATCCTGAAGGAACCAAGATTAGTGGAAAAATTGTCAGCTTAACCAACTACGGTGCATTCGTTGAAATTGAACCGGGAGTTGAAGGATTGGTCCATGTTTCAGAAATGTCTTGGACTCGCCATATTAAAAACCCATCAGAAATGTTTTCACTGGGTGATGAAGTTGAAGCAGTTGTATTGGCTATCAATGCTGAAGAACGAAAAATCAGTTTGGGTGCTAAGCAACTCCAAGCAGATCCATGGGATCAGATTGAAGAAAAATATATGGTTGGGACAATTGTGAAAGGAAAAGTCATTAATCTGACTCAATTTGGCGCTTTTGTTGAATTGGAAGAAGGTATTGATGGCTTAATCCATGTTTCTGATTTGTCTTGGACAAAAGTAGTTCGTCATCCAAAGGAAATTATTGAAAAAGGCCAAACGGTCGAAGTTCGCGTATTAGAAGTTTCCCGTGAAAGCAGACGCATTGCCCTTGGACTGAAACAAGTGGAAGAAGACCCATGGCCAGAATTGGTAAAACAATTTGAAACAGGGAAAGAAATAGAAGGTGAAGTGGTTCGCGTACTGGATAAAGGCATAATTTTAATGCTGGATCAGGATGTGGAGGGAATAATTCCTTTTGGTCGCCAACCCAAACGCCAGCGCAAAGCGCTTTCTTCCAAGTACAAAGCCGGTCAAAAAATGAGTGGTGTTGTTATGGAAGTTAAACCGGACGATAAAAAAGTTGTTCTTTACGTAGAAGAACTGAGTAGCGATAAACCGGGTAAGGTTGATGAAGTTCAGGAATATCTTGAAAGCCAAGATGAGCCTGAAGGTGAAAAAATCGAAATACCCACTGGTGCTACAGAAAAAACTGAAGGCGATACTGAGGCGGTGGAGGAATAATTTCCGTCTCTCAGTCTCCTAAATAAATATGGGGAAGGGATTCAATCCTAATAGCCTAAAGTCCTTCCTCTCCTTGCAAAAGCTGGGAATTAGACTTGGTGCCATCGGCTTGGCTGTGCTGCTGTGGTTATTTGTTGTCAGTGAGAATGAATATACTATGGTAGTGGATGTGCCGATCGAAGCACGAAACTTGCCCGCCCGCCATGCTTTGAAAGAAGAAGTTCCTGATGTAGCAAAGGTGCGATTGCGCGGAAGGGGTCGTTCGTTATTTAAAACAGTCATTCTCAAAAATTTTATTCCAAATTTTAAACTAGTTCTGGATTTAGAACGCATTTCTGAAGAATACGATTTTATCCTGAATGATTATTTCGAGAGATACCCACAAAAAGTTGTCATTCCATCTACTTTTGAAGTGAAATATGTGGAAGTCATTTATCCCAGTTCGGTGCACATCAGCCTTGATGAGTATAAAGAAAAGAATGTTTCTGTTCGTTTGGATATATTGATAAAACCGGCGCCGGGTTATTCCTTGGTTGGACAACCAAATGTTTCACCAAAATCAGTAAAAATAGCCGGTTCAAGAAATATTGTTGAAAATGTATCTGAAGTATTTACAGAATCAGATACTATTTTGAATGCAACTTCGAATATTTTTACAACTCTTACTTTGAAAGTGGCCCGTGGTGAATTAATTGAATACACGCCCAAAACGATAACATATCGGCAAAAAGTTCAATCAATTAGCGAACGGATTATTAGTGAAATCCCAGTTAAAATTTTGAATGAACGTGATAACCTTCAGGCGTTTGTAAGTCCACAAACGGTAGCCCTTACAGTAGTTGGAGGAACTGATTTTATCGCTAATCTGAAATCGGATGATATTTTAATCACAGTAGATTTTAACCAGTGGAATTCACAACAGCAATTTTATGATGTAAAAGTCCACACACCATTAGATGTGATCGAATGGATGGATCTCTCCCCACAAAGTATTGAATTAGTGGTGACCAAGAGGGTCGGTTGATCGTCCTCGGGATTGAAACATCCTGCGATGAAACTGCAGCGGCAGTATCTATGGATGGTTCAATAATCTCATCGCAAATTAGTACCCAAACCATTCACCAAAAGTATGGTGGTGTCGTTCCTGAAATCGCTTCCCGCGAACATGAGAAATTATTAAATGACATGGTTTCGGATACATTAAAGGATGCGAAAATATCCCCTCAAGAATTAGAAGGAATAGCTGTGACTCAAGGTCCTGGTTTATCGGGAACATTGATTACCGGAATTTGTTTTGCAAAAGGATTAGCCTTAGGGCTTGGGCTTCCCATTATTGGTGTAAATCATTTAGAAGCCCATATCTTTGCGAACTTTCTGGCTGATCCTGCGTTAAAATTCCCTTTTGTCTGTCTCCTAGTTTCTGGTGGGCATACTCAATTATGGCACGTTAAGGATGTGAATGACTATTCTATGTTGGGCGAAAGCAGGGATGATGCAGCCGGTGAAGCATTTGATAAAGGGGCGAGGATATTGGGTCTGGGATATCCCGGCGGTCCTGAAATAGAAAAATTGAGTATTAGCGGAAATAGAAATGCTATCAAATTCCCACGGGCATTGATGAAAAAGGGCAATCTTGAGTTCAGTTTTAGTGGACTAAAAACATCCCTTCTTTATTATATGGATAGCCATAAAAATGAAAATATGAATGATGTGGCAGCAAGTTATCAACAGGCTATTGTAGATGTATTAATTACCAAATTAAAATGGGCTATGAAAAAAACAGACTGCATTACCTGTGTTATTGCTGGCGGCGTAGCGGCCAACCGATCTTTGCGAAAAAATGTGGAATTAATGTTAGCTACAGAAAAAGTGATTTTTCCTGAATTATCCCTTTGTACTGATAATGCAGCAATGATTGCTTATTTGGGTGAATTGTATTTGTCGCGGGGGATAAAAAGTAATATCGATTTCCCTATTCAACCTAATTTGAAATTAGCATAAGTAATGGATTTTAATTTTCTCCATGAGGTGGACTTTATTTTTTGGGCGACAATTTTTATTGGCATCGGATTGATTTACTATTTATATAAAATTCTTTCAAATGAACAATGGTATCAATTATTACTTGGTTGTCGCATCCTAATCTTTATCATTTTTGGATTATTGTTATTAAACCCAATTGTAAATTTTTCGGGTGAAAAAGAGAAAAAACTGGATTGGGCCATTTTTATTGATAATTCCGCCAGTATAAAGTATCATCAAACACCGTCTCTCAATGCGATTCAATCTGGGGTGCTGTCATTTATGAACCGCTTGAAGGAAAAAAATATTTCTTACGATTTATATCAATTTTCAGACAAAATCAAAAAAGTGAATTCCCCAAAACTAAATGGAATGGGCGTTACAACAAATTTGGGAATCGTTTCGGAAAAAATAAAAAAAGATGAAAAGAATCTCGCTGGTGTTGTAATCGTTTCTGATGGTATAATCACAGAAGGAAAAAATCCGATTTTAAAATTTGAAAACGTTAATATTCCTGTTTATACACTAGGAATAGGGGAAAACAGTGAGTTGGTTGATGTGGCGATTCAGTCTATTGATGTACCAACGGTTGTATTAAAAAGTGATGGTGTGAATGTTCGTACTACAATCCAATCTGTTGGGAATATAAGCGATCGACTCAGTGTGTCACTTTATAATAATCAATCCTTGGTAGGATCAAAACATATTCGACTCGCGGGACAGGGATCCAGAAGGGAAGTAAATTTTCGTTTTCGGCCCAAAGAAATTGGTAAACAAAAGTATGAGGTCAGAGTTTCATCGGTAGAAGATGAAATTAACATTCAAAATAACCGACAGAATTTCAATCTTCTTGTATTGAAAGATCGATATAAAGTGGCACTTTTAACTGGGAGTCCAAATAAAAATACAGCTGTTTTAAAGCGAGTTCTAAAGCAAAATCCGCGAATAGAATTGGATCATTTTACACGAATGACAGAAAAGCGTTTTCGTCCTGCCATTAAATCTTTTTGGGAAACACCTTATGAATTAATCATTTTTGAAAATTATCCAATAAAACCATTATCTTCTAATTTTATTCGAATTCTTGGAAAAAAAGTTTTGGCAAATCAAGCTGCGCTTCTTTTATTCTCAGGCCCTAATCAGTCTAATTCATCTTTAAAGGGGATAACATCCATTCTCGGTATTGCCACTATAGACAGTGTCCCAGAAACTGAACCTAATTATTGGAATTTTGTTGAGGAACAAAATTTCGATGAAACTGATCTGCCGCCCTTAAATCAAAATATTCTTATTTCTGGAAGAGAATTAACTTCAGATACTCTAGCAATTTCCGAATCGAATTGGCCCCTTTGGTTAAGAAATGAGAATGGCAATATCCGGACGATGACGTGGACATCCCCAGGGATTAATATACTTTACTTTAATGACCAAAAGTTAGATAAGGACGGGCCGTTTTCGATCATTTGGGATCAATCCATTTCATGGCTGTTGAAAACTGGTGGTGAACATGAGAACTTTTTTCGTTTCAATAAAGATCGATATCAACAGGGAGAAATGGTGCAGATTACAGGAACACAACCATTTAATCAAGAAATGGGTGCAGCGGTAAATATAATTATTAATATCAAAAATGGTGTCACAAATATTATTTCTCGAGATATATTATTCAATATAGAAGAGCAACGTTGGGTAGGAGAATTCCGAGCACCCGGTCCTGGCGAATATAACTATTCTATCCAGTTTAATTCAGAAAAAATCCCAATCCAATCAGGTGCATTTCAAGTACTGGAAAGCCAGATTGAACTCAATCAAGTTCATTTAAACAAAAAGTTGCTCACATCCATTTCAGATAATACTAATGGACAATTTTTCAAATGGACATCACGAGATAGTATTTTAATTAAAATCAATCCAAAAGTACGTCGTGAATTCAAGGCAGAAATTGTTAAATTTAACGAGAGTAGAATCTTATTATTTATCATGATTCTCCTTTTATGCATTGAGTGGTTTATCCGCCGAAAAAGAGGATTATCATAAAATTTGAAGAAAGAATTTAAATGAAGCGAATTACAATAATTGGCACTGGATATGTTGGCTTGGTGAGTGGCGCTGGTATTTCTGAATTTGGTCATCATGTTACATGTGTTGATATTGATATTGATAAAATTGATCAATTAAAATCGGGAAAAGTTCCAATTTACGAACCGGGGCTCAAATCTCTGGTGAAACAAAATGTAACAAAAGGTCGTTTGCATTTTTCGTCAGATGTGGCTGAAGCAATAAAAGAATCGGACGTTATTTTTATTGCTGTAGGTACACCCCAAGGTAGTAATGGGGAAGCAAATTTGGATGCTGTTGAAGTAGTAGCAAAAGCAATCGGTGAAAATTTAAATGAGTATAAAATAATTTGTACCAAGAGCACCGTCCCCATTGGAACAGGAAAAAAGATTGAAGAAATTATTCAATCCATAAATCCTGAAGCAGAATTTGATTATGTTTCCAACCCGGAGTTTTTGCGGGAAGGAGCTGCCGTAAAAGATTTTTTACATCCCGATCGAGTTGTACTTGGCGCCAGAACAAATAAAGCAATTGATATTATGCGAGAAGTTTATCGCCCTCTTTACATCAATGAAACACCAATCCTTTCTACTTCAGTTGAAACGGCTGAAATGATTAAATATGCTGCAAATGCATTTTTGGCATTGAAAATAAGTTACATCAATGAGATTGCAAATTTGTGCGAAGTTGTTGATGCAGATGTTCATGAAGTTGCTCAAGCGATGGGTATCGACGGACGGATAAGTCCTAAGTTTTTACATCCTGGACCTGGATTCGGTGGCTCTTGTTTTCCAAAAGATACCCACGCACTAGCGGCTACCGGCCGAAAAAATGGTAGTCCCTTGCCCACAATAGAAGCAGCTATCAAAACGAATGCATCTCAAAAGCAGAGAATGGTTTCAAAAATAAATAATCTTCTGAATAATAAATTAAATGGAAAATCAGTGGCTATATTGGGATTGGCATTTAAACCCCAAACAGATGATGTACGGGAAGCTGCTTCAAGAGTGATTATACCACAATTAATTGATTCCGGTGTAAATGTTCGTGCTTATGATCCAATAGCCATGGGAAATTTTAAAAAACACTATCCCAAAATTCAGTATTATGAATCTTGGCAAGATGCAGTTGATGGTGCTGACGCTTGTGTGATTCTGACAGAGTGGAATGAATTACGAGGGATGGATTTGAATGAATTGAAATCCTTAATGAAAACACCTATTGTTCTAGACACAAAAAATATTTTAAGTATGGATAAATTAAATTCATTAGGATTTACTTACGATAATGTGGGGCGCAAAAAATCATAATGAAAGTAACCCAAACATCCATCGGTGGGGTGGTTAAAATCCAACCAAATGTACACTTAGATAATCGGGGATACTTTTTTGAATCCTTTAAATCTTCTGATTTTGAGGCTCATGGCTTACCTTCCAAATTTGTGCAAGATAACCAAGCCAAGTCATCCAAAGGTGTATTGCGCGGATTGCATTATCAATTGAATTTTGCCCAGGGGAAATTGGTTTGGGTAAGTGAAGGTAAAGTATTGGATGTGGCTGTGGACATCCGCAAAGGATCGCCCACCTTTGGCCAATTTGAATCAGCCCTTTTGGATAACGAAACACACACCCGTTTTTATATTCCACCGGGGTTTGCCCACGGATATTTTGTTTTATCGGAAACGGCCATATTTCAGTACAAATGTACTGATGTGTATCATCCGGAAGATGAATATGGTATCTACTGGGATGATCCTGAAATTGGGATTGAATGGGGCATTGGTGATAAATTGGTATCTGAAAAAGATCATATTTTACCTTTGTTAAAAGATATGGATCCAAATTTGTTACCCATGTACCGAGAAAAGAACTAAATGATACCAATTGAACATATCCGCAATAACCCAGAAGAAGTTGCGCAAAAACTAACATCTAAAGGGGAAAATCCAGCAATTGAGGGTATATTAAAATTAGATGAAAAGTACCGGACAGATTTAGGACAGGCCAATGATTTGCGGGCCAAAAGAAATAAAGCTTCTGATGCAATTGCCAAAGCTAAAAGATCAGGGGAAAATGCGGATGATGCAATTAACTCCATGCGGGAGGTTTCTCAACATATAAAAGTGTTAGAAGAAAAAACTCAGGAATCAAAGACTAAGTTGGATGAGCTTTTATTGGGTTTACCCAATCTTCCACATGAATCTGTACCTGCAGGGAAGGATGAAAAAGATAATCCATTGGTGCGTGAATGGGGCGAATCAACTGAATATGATTTTGAGCTTAAAAATCATTTGGAATTGGGCGAAGCACTGGGGCTCTTTGATTTTGAACGGGGCGCTAAAATTGCTGGTTCCGGTTTTCCATTATATACAGGAAGGGGCGCAAAGCTGGAACGGGCGCTGATTAACTATATGCTGGATGTACAAACGGACCAGCACGGTTATACAGAAATTTTCCCGCCTTTTCTTGTTCGCTCAGAATCTGCAATTACGACAGGACAATTACCAAAATTTTCTGAAGATATGTATTTTTCTGAAAAGGATGGCCTGTGGCTGATACCCACGGCAGAAGTACCCTTGACAAACATACATAAAGATGAAATTTTAAATGAAGATCAATTATCAATTAATTATGCCGCCTATTCGGCTTGTTTCCGTCGGGAGGCAGGTTCTTATGGAAAGGACACAAGAGGATTTCTAAGACTTCACCAATTTAATAAGGTGGAACTGGTTAAATTGGTTAAACCGGAAAATTCATATGAAGAATTGGAAAAATTGGTTATCCATGCTGAGTACATCTTGCAATCATTGGGATTGAAATATCGAGTGATTGAATTATGTACAGGAGATTTGAGTTTCTCTGCAGCCAAATGTTACGACCTGGAATTGTGGGCGCCGGGTGAACGAAAATGGTTGGAAGTATCTTCTTGCAGTAATTTTGAAGATTTCCAGGCGCGTCGGGGCAATATTCGTTACCGCAAAGCTAATTATAAGAAAGTTGAATTTGTCCATACCTTAAATGGCAGTGGTGTTGCCACACCAAGGCTATTGGTGGCACTTCTGGAAACATACCAAAAAGAAGATGGAAGTATTGATATTCCCAAGCCGCTACAATCATATCTCGGTGCGGAGGTCCTAGATTAGTCTCCGATCTGTTTGGTTTTTAATTAATGTAGTTTTGTGGACGATTATTTTCGCCACAGCAGGAATTGTTGGATCTATCTTTGAGTGGCGCGGTAAATTTTTAAGTTGGATTACTCAAACTTGGTCCAAGTGGTTACTAATGATTGGTGGTATTCAATATCAAATTGTTGGACTTGAAAAGCTTGACAAAGAAGGAAACTATGTGTTCGTCGCCAATCATGAATCAGCAATGGATATTCCATTGGTATTTGCAGGTTTGCCTTACCACTTGGTGGCTATTGCAAAAATTGAATTGAAAAGAATTCCAATATTTGGTTGGGCCATGATGGCAGGTGGGCACTTTTTTGTGGATCGAAGAAATCATGCAAAAGCATTAAATTCCTTGGATAAAGCAAAAGATTCCATGGCTAAAAACCCTCGCTCAATCATCATTTTTCCTGAAGGCACCCGTTCATTAAATGGTGCAATAATGCCTTTTAAAAAGGGTGGTCTCGTTTTGGCTATGAATATGGGTATCTCTGTTGTGCCCATTGCTCTTTGCGGAACTAGAGATGTCATGAAGAAAAAAGGATTAACTTTAAATAGTCAAACAATTGAGTTACGAATTGGAAGTCCAATTGATACAAAAACCCAGCCCTATGATTCCCGGAATGAATTTGTGGCCAGTGTGCGGGAGAATGTTGTGGCTCTAAAAGAAGAATGGCAAAATGCGGTCTAAATCAATCTATTCGATTCCGGACGCTATGCCATGGCAAAGTGGGTATGTTTCAGAATCACCTATTTATGAAAAATCCCTAGTTGATGCTTGGATCAAAGTTCGGAAAGGCACCATTTTTAATGATATTAATCGCCAACCAATCATGATAATCAATCCGGGCATTGTCAATAAAAATGAAGGGCCAGATATTCATGACGCTATCATTTTCACTGAAGGTAAATTAATTTCTGGAAAAATTGAGGTTCATATTCGCGCCAGAGATTGGTTTTACCACGGGCATGAAAGCGATCCAAAATATAACAATATAATTTTACACATCACCGCCTTTCCGGATAAGGCAGATCGAAAATTAAATAACCGTCTAATTTATTTTAACCCCAAGGGTGAAGATTTACAATGTGATTTAAAGATGCCTAACGTAGGGCCATCATTAGAAAAATCACTCATAGAATTTGGATTAAAACGCTGGTCCCAAAAAGTGCATCGATATCAATCGCGAAACTGGAAGAATAGGGTGCTTCAAGATAGTTTCAAACTTTTTGGTAAGGGAGGAAATGAAAACAACTTTCTTCATTTGCTTGAATTGTTTCAAAGAGGAAAAACCCCTGATTCCCCTGAATTGATAAATATTCAATGGCATCACAGAGGAATTCGGCCTAATGCCTGGCCAGAAAATAGAATTTCAAATGTCTACAATTTGTTTCAATACATAAATATATTAATTACTCCTCCAGCCGAGGTATTATTAAAACTAAAATCAATGGTTAATCTAAATTTGTATGTTGAGTTGACTGGAAATATTTTTAACCCACTAGCTGCAAGCACTTGCCTGAATCAGAGAGATTTTAATTCCTATAAAAAATTAAAAGAAGAATGGCTCAATTTAAAACTGGGTTATAGTTATGGGCGTTTTCAAAAACAATTCAGTGGTGTTTTGTCAACCAGCCAATTAAAAACATTTTCCATACTTCAGGGACTTATTGTATTAGAAGAATCATTTTGTAATGATAAACATTGCATAATTTGTCCGGTAAAGAGATCATATGGCAATCTGGGCTAAGTCTGAAGCTATAGAAAACATTGTCCAATTAAAGGCGACAGGAATAATAGTTGTTTTTACCAATGGATGTTTTGATATAATCCATAAAGGACACACTACCTATTTAAAAGAAGCTCGGGAACTGGGTGGCTTTTTAATTATTGGTCTTAATTCAGATAAGTCGGTGCAACATCTAAAGGGGCCTGAGAGGCCTCTCAATCCAGAAGAGGAAAGGGGTGAAGCGCTACTGGCTCTGGACTATGTGGATGCAGTTGTGATTTTTAATGAGGAAACTCCAAAAAAATTAATATCAGAATTATTACCCAATATATTGGTTAAAGGCGGTGATTACCAAAAAGATGAAATTGCCGGCTGTAATGAAGTTGAAGCTAATGGAGGTAAAGTAATCATCCTGCCTTTTTTGGAAGGCTATAGTACAACAAAAATACTCGAAAACATGGGGAAAAGGTCTTGACTAGGGAAGCCCCAGTCGCCTAATTTCGCCAGCTAAATTTACCCTAAATATTCATGAAACAGACATTTACAAGAATTTTAATATTAACAATGTTGAGTGTGGGCCAAGGCTTCTCTCAAGAAGAGAAACCGGTTCAGGAATCACAAGAACATTATGAAAATGGGAACGGTTTTGAAAACAATGAAAACCGTTTACCGCAATTATTACGCGACATAAAAGTATTGCTATCCGATGCTTTAATTGCTGACGTTATGGAAGATACGCTGGAAGTTGTTTATACACTTAATCGTATTTTTGACCTGTTAACTGAAGCAGACCAATATGGCGAAAAGAATGATGAGGATAAAGACGAGTTCAATCGTTTTGAGGAATCGCTAGTGGAGTTATATATCCACAGGTTCAATACGTTGGATAAAGAGGATGCGGCTATTACGGCGGAACAGTTACGGATGGATGTAACCACTTTTACCGAACCGTTAGAAGTAGAAATGGGAGCATCCCAATTCACAGTAGTGGAAGATCGTGATGGACATATTCCCTTGATTCGCAATAAAAAAGTGGATCAAACTATTAAGTATTTTCAAACCAAAGGTCGGCGACAATTTGAAATATGGCTAGATCGATTAAATGTGTACGGTCCAATGATATCTCAGATTTTAGATGAATGTAACCTGCCGCCAGAATTGATCTATTTGGCCATGATTGAGTCGGGATTGAATCCAAAGGCTTATTCTAAAGCTGCGGCCAATGGTATGTGGCAGTTTATTTATTCCACAGGTAAAATGTATGGCCTAGAAAGAAACTGGTATGTGGATGAAAGGCGTGATCCTGAAAAAGCAACCCGTGCTGCTTGTGCCTACCTTACCGATCTTTATGATGAATTTGATAATTGGTATTTAGCCTTGGCTGCTTATAATGCAGGTGAAGGCCGAATCAGGAGAGGTGCCCGCTTGCACCAGACGTCGGATTTTTGGCAGCTTCATTCACTCCCTAGGGAAACAAAAAATTATATCCCCTATTTTTTGGCTGTAACTATTATTGCAAAAACGCCTGAGAAATATGGCTTTTTTGTTAAGGAGAAAAAAGAATCAGCTCTGGCTTATGATATTGTTACCATTGAAAATAGTGCTGATTTAACTGTTCTGGCCAGTTCCGCAGAAACATCGTTTAAAACATTACAAAATCTTAATCCTGAACTTCGGCAATCAGCCACACCCACAAGCGCTTATGCATTGAAGATTCCCAAAGGGAAAAAAGATATTTTTGTGAAAAATTATAATGCACTCCCAGAAACGGAAAGATTTGCGCCTCAATTTATTTCACATAAAGTAAAAAATGGTGAAAGTCTCTGGACAATTGCAAAGAAATACCGCGTATCAATTCATGATTTGGCTGCAGTAAATAAATTAAAAAACCGTAGTATGATACGCATTGGACAGAAATTGACCATCCCTGTACCAGGAATGAATTTAGCATCAGTGCCAGCTTCCGCAATGTCGGGATATAATAAAGTATCGTATAAAGTTAAACGGGGTGATACACTGGGTCATATTGCAGAAGATTATGGTACGCGTGCTTCCAAAATCAGAATATGGAATGGCATTAAATACGGGCAGCATATTTATCCCGGGCAAAAATTGACATTATGGATCAAGCAGGGTTAAAACGACCCACATCTAACCAGAGGTGGCTCTGGTGGGGGTTGGGGAGCTTTTTTGCCTTAGTGATGGCTTTTAAGATTGGTACGTGGTCTAATGGGTCTTCTAGTGATGGCCCTGGAAAAAAGGTTGGAATCGTAAATATAAACGGCCCTATTGTTTCTGCTGAATCGACGGTAAAGCAATTAGAAAAATTTAGATCTCGAAATGATATTACTGCCATTATTCTTCGGATAGATTCACCGGGAGGATTGGTGGCACCAACCCAAGAAATTTATGAAAAAGTAAAATCGGTTCGGAAAGAAAAACCGGTAGTATCTAGTTTGGGAACGGTAGCAGCCTCAGGCGGATATTATATTGCTGTAGCTGCGGATACTTTGATGGCCAATCCGGGTACCATTGTTGGCAGTATCGGCGTTATTATACAATATCCTGTATTGACAGAATTATTGGATAAAGTCGGTATCAAATTTGAAACAGTAAAGAGTGGAAAATTAAAGGATGTGGGATCATATTCACGAAATGTAACAGATGCAGATCGGGTTCATCTTAATGCAATGGTTACAGATATGTATAATCAATTTGTTGACGCTGTTTCGGAGAGCCGAACCATTGCAAAAGAAGATGTAATTCTCTTAGCCGATGGTCGCGTTTTTACCGGATTGCAATCAAAAGAATTAGGCCTTATTGATGTTATTGGTACTTATGAAGATGCTATTACATTAGCGGGATTAATGGGTAATATTTCAGGAAAACCAAAAACGGTTCGAAAACAGAAGAAACGCCCCTCGCTGTTGGACTGGTTCTCCGGGAATTTGGGGCAAACAGTCAGCAGCTGGTTTGATGAACTACCGGCTTATCGCTGGCGGATGGAGTAAGAATCATGACCAAACAAAATATAGTAAATATTGTTTCAGAAGCCACCGGATTGACAAAGGTTGAAACAGAAACGGTAATGAATGGCGTAATGGCCACTATCGTTGAATCACTAGGACGGAATGAACGTGTTGAGTTACGTGGATTTGGTACATTTGGTGTTAAACATCGGATGCCCAAAAAAGCACGTAACCCTGGAACAGGTGAAGCAATATATTTACCAGAACGCCATGTGCCGACATTTAAACCGGCGAAACATATGCGTTTACACGTAAACGAAAATCTGACAAAATAAAGAGGTGACATGCCCTGCGGTAAAAAACGTAAACGGCGTAAAATGAATACTCACAAGCGGAAAAAACGCTTGCGCGCCAATCGTCATAAAAAGAAAAAAGTATAAGACCCGTTTAAAATGAAACGGGCCAGTATTATTTGGCTTTTAACCGTTCCCCTCGTCCTGACATCTTTTGTCAGGGCTTGGGGGTATGACGGCCATCGTCGATTAAATTATACAGCATCCCGACAACTTAACGGTCCATTCGGTCAATTTCTGAAACGAAATTCAGACGCTCTGAAATGGTATGCTCCGGCCCCTGATTATATCAAAGGGACCGATAAAAATGAATTTCCCCGTCATTTTATTGATGCGGATTTTTACGACCAATATCCATTCGATAATATTCCCATGGATTATGATTCGCTTCTAGCAAAATATGGTGAAGCGAATGTAAAAAAAATGGGTATGGTGCCTTGGAGCATAGAAAAAACATGCGATCGAATTATTTACCTGTTTAAGGCTAAACGATTTGATGAAGCTGTCTATTATATGGGTGTCCTTGGGCATTACGTGGCGGACCTCCATATGCCACTGCATACTGTTTTAAATTATAATGGTCAATTTACAGGAAACGAAGGCGTTCACTTTCGCTGGGAAGGGCGTCTTGTTGATATATATGTTAAAAATATCAAAGCTATCGGTTCCAAAGAGGTCGTGGTAGATCCAGTTTCATTTTCTATGAAAATTGTAAAAGAATCTTTTGCTGTACATGAACAGCTTTTTGATGCTGATTCAAAGGCTAGGAAATTGCTCACTATAGATCAGGCTAAAGAATTAAATACTTATAATATTCTGCCATTCGAAAAGCCATATTTGGATATTTTATATCAAGAGACAGGGCCGTTACTAAACGATCGGTTAGGTCGCGCTGTAGTTCGAATTGCGTCCATTTGGGAATATTGCTGGCTTGAAGCAGGTTCCCCAGAATTGCCATGAGCCAATCTCGTACAGCATTATCTGTTTCCGAAATTACCGCCCAGATTAAGGGGCAAATCGAATCACGCTTTTCGAGTGTTTGGGTTCAGGGTGAAATTTCAAACTTTAAGCACCATTCTTCCGGACATATGTATTTCACCGTAAAAGATGGTGGCGCAGAATTGCGCTGTGTCATGTTTCGGGGATTTAACCAATCAATCCACTTCAAACCTGAAGATGGAATGGATATCTTGCTCCAAGGGAAAATAACAGTCTACGAGCCCCGTGGCCAGTACCAATTGATGGTTCAGATGATGGAACCGGCGGGGATCGGCACATTGTACTTGGCATTCGAAGCGCTGAAAAAACAGTTGGCTGCTGAAGGATTATTCGATGAAGGTTTGAAAAAGTCATTACCATCTTATCCTAAAAAAATTGGTATTGTCACTTCTCGTACTGGGGCAGCCCTGCGAGATATGATTAATATTTTGTCCCGCCGGGCACCATATTTAGAAATTATTATAAGACCGGCATTGGTTCAGGGGGGTGAAGCAGCAGATGATATTATTGGTGGTATCAAAGATCTTGAATCTCTGGAAGATGTGAATGTTATCATCATTGGTCGCGGTGGCGGATCGTTAGAAGATTTATGGGCATTCAATGAAGAAGCGTTAGCTCGAACGATTTCTGCTTGTTCCATTCCTATTATTTCGGCTGTAGGGCATGAGACTGATGTTACCATAAGTGATATGGTGGCTGATCTTCGTTCGCCCACACCTTCTGCAGCAGCTGAATTGGTTGCGCCAAGTACTGACGAAATTAAAATGGAGTTGTCCCGAAACTTCGACCGATTAACCATGATAATTCAACATCGGTTGAATCGTCTATGGCAAATGCTCGACCACTTGATTGATCGTCAAACTTTACAGCATCCCCGTACTATTTTGAATCGTAATCGAGAAAAACTGGGTGTTCTGACTCATCAATTGAGTTTTTCCATGAATCACTTAATATCCTTGGCTAAAACGAAGCTTAAAGGATTTGAAAAAGAATTGACTGTATTGAATCCAAACGATATTCTCAACCGGGGATACAGCTTAGCTTTTAAGTCTGATGGCAGTATCCTTCGATATGCAGATGAATTAAAAGTGGGTGAATCATTTTTATTGAAAACAGGGCAAGGATCAATGGAAGCTGAGAAAAAGAGGAAGATATCCACTGGTGCTAAAGGTAATTGAGTAAAATAAAAACAAAGATTAAATTGAACGATGAGTAAACAAAAAACATTTGAATTTGAAGCAGTTTTGGGGCGCCTTGAAAAAATAGTAGAATCCCTAGAGGGAGAAAGTGAATCTCTGGAAAAAAGTTTAACTTTATTTGAAGAAGGTGTAAAACTTACCGATTCATTGAAGGATCATTTGGAATCGGCTGAGCAACAAATCAAAGTGCTTATGAAAGATACTGATGGAAAAGTAAAAACGGAGGATTTTGAAGGCTAATGTCGGCCTCGGTAAAAAAACCAAAATCTTTCGGAATCTGGGGGAATACGGATAAAACCCGATTTTGGAAATTACTTGATCCTATCATGGAATGGGCTGAAGAAAAGAAGATTTCCCCATTTATTACCAAGCGGATTAGGGAGAAAATCGGGAATGAATCCAATTATAAATTTAATGTAATCGAATCGGCAGAAGATTTTTATAAAATTGACTTTTTGCTAACACTGGGCGGTGATGGCACTATGCTTTCTGCGGCTCGAGCAGTAGGCCATCGCAAAACACCGATTTTGGGTATCCACTTAGGTGAATTGGGATTTATGGCGGAAGTGACGGTTGATGAAATGTTCAGTCGATTGGATATGGTTTTGGCTGGGTCTTATGGGCTTCAGCGGCGAATGGTACTTAAAGCAGAAATTGTCAATGGGGAAGGCCTTAAAGTTTTTTATGCCCTGAATGATTTTGTGATTGATCGGGGAAAATCCAATCGAATTATTACCATGCGCCTTTTGGCCAACGACCGCTTTGTTTCTGATTATAAAGCAGATGGACTTATTGTTGCCACACCTACCGGTTCAACTGCTTATTCCTTATCTGTAGGTGGCCCTATTGTGATGCCGCGCCTGAAAGCTATGGTCGTGTCGCCTATTAGTCCGCATACCTTAACCTTAAGACCTATTGTTCTACCTGATGATCGTAATCTCGAGATTAGTTTCCCCAAAGATGACTTAAAAGAAATAGCCTTTGCCGTGGACGGGCAAGTAAGTGAATACCTTGCTCCAAATGCCAAAATATTTATTCAACGGGCACCTTTTGAAATCCGCATGATCGATTTTGAGGATTCTAATTATTTTCAGACGCTCCGCCGAAAAATGGGTTGGGGGAAACGAGGGGAATAGAGGCACAACACGAGAAAGATT
This sequence comes from Candidatus Neomarinimicrobiota bacterium, assembly GCA_018647265.1. Taxonomy (NCBI): domain Bacteria; kingdom Pseudomonadati; phylum Fidelibacterota; species Fidelibacterota bacterium. The sequence goes on from JABGTK010000004.1 coordinate 37,421, forward strand.
CTCGTACCGTTTAATTTTATTGACGTTGTCTATGTCGCCGCATCATACAATCATTCATGACCACAAACAGTCCTTTTTCTTCTGCTAATCGGGCTGCCTCTTCATTGATGACATTATCCTGGAGCCAAAGTGCTTTAGCACCAATATCAATGGCGGCTTCAGCAATAGGCATAACATGTTCTGATCTGCGAAAAACGTCCACAATATCAACAGGTACTGGAATGTCTTTTAAAGAAGGGTAACATGTCTCTCCTGCAATTTCTGTCTGTCCCGGATTTACAGGGATTATGGTATATCCATTATCTCTTAAATATAAGGCCACATAATGACTGGGCCGTTCAGATTTGGGGGACATACCCACCACGGCGATGGTTTTTAAATTAAATATTTTTTTAATTGTAGTAGAATCGTTCATGAATCAGCGTCTTCTTGTGTTTTAGTGTTTATACCTTCAAGTGTGGATAAAGTTAATACTTAAACTCTTACCGCTTGAACCAATTACCCATCACATAGGATATAATTTTTGGATTCTCTTTAAGGCGTCGGACAGAATATTCAAACCAAGCTTCTCCGAAGGGAACATAAACACGAATTTTGTATCCCTTAGCTTTCAACTGTTCTAAACGATTGCCCATGGGAACACCATAGAGTACTTGGAATTCAAAGCGGTTGGGTGAAATGTTTTCCGTCTCGATTAATGCTTCCAATCTATCAATGAGAGATATGTCATGAGTGGCGAGACAAGCATAACCACTGCCATTCAATAATGTCTTGGCCATCTCCACATAATTATCATTAATGGCAGTTCGTTTTTGAATTGCAATTTCCGATGCCTCCTTATATATACCTTTGCAGATGCGTAGGTTAAGAAGGGGAGAGTCTAATAATTTAATATCATCCAAACTGCGGAAGAGGTAGGCTTGGATCACGGTACCCATTTTATTGTAGATGGAAAGAGTTCTTTTGTAGATTTCAAATGTTTGGGTTGTGTAAGGAGAATTTTCCATATCAATAGTGACACCCACATTATTCTCTTTCCCCTTTTGGGCCAATGCAAGGATATTGTCTTCTCCCATTTGTGGGTCGAGTTCAAGTCCCAAATGGGTCAACTTTACCGAAATAGTACTATCTAGATTAGCATCAGCAATTCTTTGAATCACATCAGAATAGGCGTCCTTGATCTGGTTGGCTTCATCGGTGGAATGAACAAATTCACCAAGGATATCCATGGTAGCAGCGAACCCTTCATCATTGAGTGTTTGAACAATTCCCAGTGCTTCTTCTAGTGATTCTCCCGCAACATACGGTTTGGCAAATGGGCGAACAAACCATTTTGGGAAGTAGGGCATGAGTATTGCTATGAATGAATTTAGCCTCAACATAAGTTGACGAATTTAGGATAGTAAAACAGGGAACATCAAATGGAATTCAAATTGATTTAATTAATTTGTTATTACCGTCAGAAAAATAAGTAAAAAATTCATGAAGTTTATCTTGACCAAGCTCAATAATAAATTCTAAATTCGCCGACTCGAAACGAGTCAAAAAACAAATGTATCGCGACTTCGGCACCATATTTATTTTCATTTTCATGGGCATTGTACTCGTCTATGTACCGTTGCTTATCCAGCAGTTGGTTGCCCCTTCCAATCCCAATCCTGATAAACTTGCCACATATGAATGCGGTGAAGAATCTGAAGGCTCTGCCTGGGTACAGTTCAATATTCGTTTTTATGTGGTTGCTCTTATCTTTCTCATATTTGATGTAGAAGTTGTATTTTTATTCCCGTGGGCCGTTGTATTTAATGAATTGGGAATGCTGGCATTTGTAGAAATGGCAATCTTCTTGGTTATTTTAATGATCGGTCTTGCTTATGTCTGGAAAAAGGGTGACTTGGATTGGGTCAAGTATAATGTGAAGTATGGCCGTGGCCGATATGCTAACTTGATTGAGAAATCCCAAACAACACAGGAATCATAATGGGTGTTTTAGAAAATAGATTTCAAGACAATGTCATCGTTGCGTCTCTGGACAAATTCCTAGGATGGGCCCGTTCAACATCGCCATGGTATTTCCAGTTTGGATTGGCTTGCTGCGCGATCGAGATGATGGCTTCGGCTGCCAGTCGTCATGATTTAGAACGGATTGGTATGATGCCCCGTTCCTCTCCGCGACAAGCAGATGTAATGATTGTGGCAGGAACAGTAACCATGAAGATGGCACTGCGCGTTAAAAAATTATATGAACAAATGGCCGACCCCAAATATGTGATTTCAATGGGAAGTTGCGCCACAAGCGGCGGTCCTTATTGGCAGCATGGATACCACGTCCTTAAAGGTGTGGATTTGGTAGTACCGGTAGATGTGTATGTCCCCGGTTGCCCGCCCCGTCCAGAAGCCTTGATTGAAGGTCTGTTGAAACTCCAGGAAAAAATTCAGACTGAGCGTCCGCTCACCCGAAAATCTGCATGACATCAGCTGAAATTAAAGCTGCGATCGAAAGCCAGTTTCCTGGTACTATCGTTGAAAACAAGGAACTGGCAGACCGTCAAGTTGAATTAATTGATGACCAATGGCTGGATGTTGCTACATTTATGAAGAATGACCCGAACCTCTCTTTCGATCAATTAGAATGTATTACTGGTATTGATACAGGAGAAGAGGGCCCCTTGCAAACGCGCTACAATCTGCACTCCATGGAGCATCGCCATAAAATCGAAGTTGTAATCAGTCATGATCGCGCCAATCCTAAGGTAGCATCTATTGAACAATTATGGCGGATTGGTGACTGGTTCGAGCGCGAAACATACGATATGTTTGGAATTGTTTATGAAGGGCACCGCGATCTGCGAAGAATTTTATGTCCCGATGATTGGGAAGGTTGGCCTTTGAGAAAAGATTATGAAGGGCAATTGGATTACCACGGAATAGTGGTACCAAAAATGAAAGAAGAGTCGGGATGGGAGTAGTTAAGGGCGATCAAATGATCCTCAATATTGGGCCCCAGCATCCCAGCACCCATGGTGTGTTGCGTCTCGAGGTTATGACCGACGGTGAGATCGTTTCTGAAATTCGGCCTCATATCGGATATCTTCACCGCTGTTTCGAAAAGCATTCTGAAAATGTCACCTATGAACAGGTGATTCCATTTACGGACCGTTGTGATTACCTCGCTGCCATGAATAGCAACTTTGGTTATGTTGTTGCCATGGAAGACTTAATGGAAATTAAAGTGCCAGAACGAGTAGACTATATCCGCGTTATCATGGGGGAGCTGAATCGAATCGCAAGTCATCTTCTTGCTCTCGGTGTTTACGGCCTAGACATCGGCGCTTTTACCCCATTTTTATATATGCTCCGCGATCGGGAACGTATCTTGGATTTGTTTGAATACACCTGTGGTGCGCGCCTCCTTTATAATTATATGTGGGTTGGCGGTGTATCCCATGATTTACCTAAAGATTTTGAAAAAATCTGTATCGGATTTCTAGATTACTTTGAACCGCAGATTAGTGAGTACAATGAATTGCTCACGTATAATAAAATTTTTGTTGAAAGAACTGCCGATGTGGGAGTGCTTCCTGCTGATGTGGCTGTGAGCTATGGCGTAACTGGACCAAATTTGCGCGCATCAGGCGTAAAATGGGATGTCCGAAAAGATGAACCATATTCAATCTATGACAGATTTGATTTTGAAGTACCCATAGGGACGGGTGAATTGGGAACCGTTGGCGATTGTTTTGACCGTTATTTGGTTCGAATGCAAGAAGTAATAGAAAGTGTTAAAATCATTCGCCAAGCTTTGAAAGATATTCCTGGTGGTGATGTACATCAGGCGATACCGAAAAAAATTCGTCCGCCTAAAGGCTCGATTTATCGTAGAACAGAAAGTCCTCGTGGCGATCTTGGCTATTATATTGTGAGTGACGGCACGCCGGTGGCCTCTCGAGTGAAAATGCGTTCTCCTGCATTTACGGCACTATCGGTCTTAGATGAAATTTCACGAGGATGGATGATTTCGGATGTTATTGCTATTTTGGGCAGCTTAGATATTGTATTAGGAGAAATCGATCGATGACCGTTGATATGCTCATGGGTTGGTTAGCCACGATAGGCGATTTTCCTGTTCTGGCGTTTATTTTAGCGGTCGTCATTTCTGGGATTCCATTATTTTTAGTGATGGCCCTCAATGCTATGGTTGCAGTTTATGTTGAACGAAAAGTGTCTGCTTTCATGATGGATCGAATTGGACCCATGGGGCAAGGGCCGGGACTCCATGCCGGTAAATGGGGATTACTCCAAACTGCTGCCGATGCAATAAAACTTTTGGTAAAGGAAGATACGGTTCCAGAATCGTCAGATAAAATTTTATTTAAAATGGCACCTTTCATTATTTTTATTGGTGCCTTCATGGGATTGGCCGCCGTTCCTTTTAGCCAAACGCTCCAAGTTGTGGATTTTAATGTGGGTGTTTTTTATATTATAGCTGTGGGATCCGTTGGTGTGATTGGAATCGTTATGGCCGGTTGGGCTTCCAATAATAAATGGTCTCTCTATGGCGCCATGCGTTCTGCCGCTCAAATAATCAGTTATGAAATCCCAGCTGGATTATCCATCATTGTACCCATTATGATGGCGGGCACCATGAATCTCCAAGAATTGATTCATCATCAGTCCGGTACTGTTTGGGGCATTCTTCCAAATTGGATCATTTTTAATAATCCTTTCTCATTTTTAGCATTTTTCATCTTTTTTATCAGCGCAATTGCTGAAACGAATCGAACACCCTTTGATATTCCTGAAGCTGAATCTGAACTTGTGGCCGGTTGGATGACGGAATATTCCGGTTTCCGATGGGCCATCTTCTTCCTAAGCGAATATGCCAATATGCTGATTGTCAGTGGTTTGGCTGTGGCTGGATTCTTAGGTGGTTGGCGGAGTCCAATACCTGGATTATTTGATACAGGCGCATGGGGATTATTCTGGTTTATGGGTAAAGTAGCTTCATTGATTTTTGTCATGATGTGGTTTCGTTGGACGTTTCCCCGCCTTCGTGTGGATCAGCTCATGCATGTATGTTGGAAAGTATTCATCCCGATCGCTATGTTGAACATATTTGGCGTCGGTATTTGGAAATTAATTTTCGGATAAACTATGTCAAAGTATTTCACAGATATTTATGATACCGTAAACACATTGTGGACTGGAATGCGCATAACTTGGCGCCACATGATAAACATAAAACGGGACAATGTGACCCTTCAATACCCCGAAGAACGGTGGCCCCGTCCTGAGCGTAATATCGGTTTCGAACATGAAGATTATAATGTAATCCGGTCACGGCTTCATGTAGATATTGATGATTGTATTGGCTGTCTCAAATGTGAACGTGCTTGCCCGGTAGATTGTATTACTATCAATACAATTAAAGCACCTATTCGCGGGGAAGATATTCCTGATGTTGGCCATACAGGTGTGACCTCCAATGGATCAAACAAGGCAATGGTGGTAAGTCGCTTTACCATAGATATGTCTGAATGTTGTTACTGCAACCTATGTACTTATCCGTGCCCCGAAGAATGTATCTTTATGGTAGGTGGTCCAAACAGTTCTAAACATCCTATAGATTATGAATTTTCAGAGTTTGACCGAACCGATCTGATATACCAGTTTGCCAAATCCACTACATCTGAACAAAGAGAAGAATTGAAAAATCCTAAAAAACCGGAGGCGCAAGCCTAATGGCCGATTTTGTATTTTGGATAATTGTAGGGATTACCCTTGGATCCGCATTAATGGTGGTCCAAAGTAAAAACCTACTCTATTCCGCATATGCGCTCCTTTTCTCTTTTATGGGTGTGACGGGTTTGTATGTATTCCTATGGGCGGATTTTATCGCAATTGTCCAAGTGGTTGTATATGTGGGTGGAATACTGATTTTAATTATTTTTGGAATTATGTTGACGAATAAAATTACTTCCGTAAATATCAACCATACGTCTGTTCAAAAAGGAAGTGGCACTCTTGTCGTTCTGGGATTTGTAGGTATTCTAGGATATATGATTTTAAATACACCTTGGCATCAAGTGGCGACAACAGAACCGGTGGAGACTACTGCAACAATTGGGCGATTACTTATGATGGAGTATTTACTACCTTTTGAAGTGGCATCCCTTTTATTATTGGGCGCATTAATCGGTGCAACCACTCTCTCAAGGAAAGAGAATTAATGGATAGCTTAAATAATTATTTATTGGTGAGCGCAATCCTTTTTTCATTAGGATTGTATGGCGTAATCACACGGCGAAATGGTGTGGCTGTATTGATGGCAGTGGAATTGATCCTCAACTCTGCCAATATTAATTTAGTTGCTTTTGCCCGATTTGGCGGTATGAACATCACCGGTCATATTTATGCGTTATTCATTATTGTTTTAGCTGCGGCAGAAGCGGCAGTAGCCTTGGCAATCATAATTAATATTTTTAACAATTTTAATACCATCAACATTGATGATGTTAGTGAAATGAAACAATGATTACAGGGAACATCATTACTGATTTTTGCTTACTGATACTGTTTCTGCCCTTAGGAGCCTTTTTTATCAATTTTATATTTGGTAAACGTCTCCCGAGACAAGGCGATTGGGTATCCGTTGGTGCTGTATTAATAACGCTCATTTTATCCCTTTCCTTACTGATGAATATGTTCATGAATTGGGATCCCGGTTTTTCTCATGAAGCTAAGTTTACTTGGATTGATTTAGGTGCCTTCAAAATTGAACTGGGTTTTTGGGTTGATAATATCACGATCGTAATGTTGGTGGTGGTAGCATTAATCTCTAGCATGACCCACATTTTTTCATTGGAATACATGAAGGGCGATATTCGTTATAATACCTATTACGCTTATCTTGGTTTATTTACTTTTTCCATGAACGGAATTGTATTGGCTAACAATCTGATCTCCCTTTATATCTTTTGGGAGTTGGTCGGTGTCAGCTCTTTTTTATTAATAGGTCATTGGTTTGAGAAACATTCAGCCGCCAATGCTGCAAAAAAAGCATTTTTGACCAATAGGGTAGGAGATATTGGTTTCTTTATCGGCATTATGCTCATCTTCACAGCAATCGGTTCATTTAATTTTCAGGAAGTTTTTGCTGGCGTTTCTCAAGGAATGATTAGCGGTACCTTACTAACCTTGGCGGGAGCTGGATTATTTATGGGCGCTGTGGGGAAATCATCTCAATTTCCACTCCACATTTGGCTCCCAGATGCGATGGAAGGACCTACCCCCGTTTCAGCTTTGATGCATGCTGCTACCATGGTTGCTGCCGGTGTTTATCTCACCGTTAGATTATTTCCATTATTTTCTCCAGAAGCATTAACTATCATCGCTTATGTCGGTGGTTTTACAGCATTGTTTGCTGCAACGATTGCCATTACCCAAAACGATATTAAAAAAGTTTTAGCTTATTCTACCGTCAGTCAATTGGGATATATGATCCTAGCTGTTGGCGTTGGAAATTATGTAGCCGCATTCTTTCACCTTTTGACCCACGCCATGTTTAAAGCATGTTTATTTTATGGTTCCGGTTCTGTAATCCATGCCATGCATCATTCTTTGCACGATCTTCATAATGATGATACAGATCCTCAGGATATGAGAAATATGGGCGGATTCAAATCTAAAATGCCCATTACTTATTGGACAATGGCAATTGCCACTTTGGCGATCTCTGGAGTACCCCTATTCTCAGGATTTTTATCCAAGGATGCAATATTAGCTGGAAGTCTGTCTTTTGCCCAACAGTATCCTCAACATTTTTTACTACCAATATTTGGTTTTGGCGCCGCCGCCATTACTGCTTTCTATATGTTTAGGCTGATCTTTATGACATTTCATGGTGAAGCTAAAATGCCTAAAGTATTTAAAGGTATCCATGAATCACCCCGCGTCATGACATTTCCCCTTATATTGTTGGCTGGGTTGAGTTTCTTTCTTTTTTACACATTTCCCTATTTTAATCCTATTTCAGATCATGGCTGGTTTACCGAATTAATTGTTGCGGGCAACTCATCCGTTCCTGGAAATCCAACAGCGCACGCGATATATGAAGGCATTCACCATGCCCATTATCCTGCCATGGCACTTTCATTATTAGTGGCATCACTTGGTATCGGACTATCCTATCTCATGTATATAAAGAAAAAACTTTCGCCCCAAATGTGGGCTTCAAAAATGGGATTCTTTTACAAACTATCCCTGAATAAATATTATTTTGACGAAAACTATGACCGCTTCCTCTATCAACCATTTTTAAAATTATCCCGTGCTGTGGCTTACGTGGATTGGGACCTTTATGATAAATACTTTATCAACGGTTTTGGTCATGTAACAAAGTTCTTGTCTCGTATTACAGGTAGAATGGATTATGAAGGATTAGATCAAACTTTGGTTGATGGCGTGGGTCGCTCCGCGGAAGGATTCGGAAAACAATTAAAACAGATTCAAACCGGCCGATTGCAGAATTATATGTTATTCGCATTGGTTGGTGTAATTATCATTCTGGTTATCCAGACGATATAGAGATTTCATAAAGGGCTAAGTATGAATCATTTACTCAGTTGGATCATTTGGCTACCGGTTATCGGTATGGTTGCAATCGCCTTGATTCCTCGTGACAAAACGGAACTCATAAAACAAGTTTCTGCAGTCACATTGGGAATTCAGTTGGTATTGGCATTATACCTCTGGCGAATCTTTGATCCGTCCGTCGGTACCTTCCAGTTCATGGAAAGGGCTGAATGGATTCCATCATTTAACATTACATACATCCTGGGTGTAGACGGTTTAAGTCTGCCTATGGTTGTACTGATGGCGCTGATCGGTTTTATCAGCGTGTTCGTCAGTTGGAACATTAATAAAGCGGTAAAAGGGTATTTTGCCCTTTTCTTATTGTTGAATACTGGTGTCATGGGTGTCTTCCTGTCACTGGATTTCTTCCTGTTCTATATTTTCTGGGAAGTCATGCTGTTACCCATGTATTTCCTCATCGGCATGTGGGGCGGACCACAAAGAGAATATGCCGCCATTAAATTTTTCCTTTACACCTTATTCGGTTCTGTATTGATGCTAATCGCAATCTTGGCCTTATATTTTACTTGCGGTAATACATTCGACATGCTGGTGTTGATGGAAACAGCTCCAACTGCGTTGAACGGCGTACTATGGTGGGGAATGAGTGCAATCAAAGTTATCTGGGTACTTTTGTTTATTGGATTTGCGATTAAAGTTCCAGTTTTCCCATTTCACACTTGGCTACCATTAGCCCACGTAGAAGCACCTACAGCAATATCTGTAATTTTGGCCGGTGTTCTATTGAAATTGGGTGTTTATGGAATCCTTAGAATTAATTATACAATGCTTCCTGATGGTGTATTTTGGTTTGCGGGCGCATTGGCTGTTTTAGGATTAATAAATGTGATCTGGGGTGCCATGTGTGCTCTTGCCCAAACAGATCTCAAAAAATTGGTTGCCTATTCATCTGTGAACCATATGGGTTATACTTTGATAGGAATGGCGGCTGTCATCGCAGCAGCAGGTATGCATGGTGATAATTTGGTCAGCGCTCAGGCAGGTCTTAATGGTGCAGTCTTCCAGATGTTTAACCATGGCACTATTTCGGCCATGTTATTTATCTTGGTTGGAGTCATTTATGATCGCGCACATCATAGGAATATTGAAGGCTTTGGTGGACTTGCATCACAAATGCCCGTTTATACTGCTTTTGTCGCTATTGCATTTTTTGCAGGACTGGGATTACCCATGTTCAGTGGATTTGTAAGTGAAATGATGATTTTCATCGGCGCTTTCCCGGTTTTTAAAGCTATTGTAATTATTTCTACCCTTGGAATTCTCTTGAATGCGGCTTATTTCTTATGGGCTTTCCAACGGATGTTCTTTGGCCCCGCCAATGAAAAATATAATGATTTACCAGAAATTAATAGACGTGAATTATTCACCGTTGTTCCATTGGCTGTTATCACCATCTTCTTAGGTGTCTATCCACGTCCGTTCTTGGATTTGATAGCAGAAACAATGAATGTTTTGATTGACCAGGTTGTGTCCCTTGGTGGACTCTCCAGCGTAATGTAGGCATTTGCATGAGCAATCTCAATAGCTTAGCTTACTTTTGGCCGGAATTAATTCTGACCGTGACGGTTTTGGTAGCCATTATAGCCGATCTTTTCTACCGGAAGGAAGAGTCCTTTAAGGTAGCATGGTGGGTGCTTGGTGGACTCGCCATGACCTTGTTTGCCATCCGTATTGGTGGCAGCGCTGTTACTGACCTTTTTATGGGCTCTATTGCATTAGATCCATTCTCAGAATTTTTTAAAGTCCTCATTCTTATATCTACAGCCTTAGTGATTCTTATGAGTTTTAATAGCAATGAGCTTAAAGAATACAGAGTCGGTGAATACTTCTCAGTAATGGCTATTATGGCTTTTGGTTTATTTATGATGGCATCTGCCATTGATATTCTAATGGTGTATTTGGCTATAGAAGTGGTTTCAATTATGTCCTTCTTTTTAGCGGGATACCTTAAAAAAGAGACAAGAAGCAATGAAGCATCCCTTAAATATGTCATTTATGGTGCCTTCTCATCGGGAATCATGCTCTATGGATTAAGCATCCTGTTTGGTTTAACAGGAACTACAAAATTTTTCGAAATGCAAGCGGCTATTGCCGGTTTGAGTCCTGATGCGAATTTGGCCCTGATTCTTTCTGCTGTGTTCATTTTAGCGGGATTTGGGTATAAAATATCTGCTGTTCCATTTCACTTTTGGACGCCGGACGTTTATGAAGGATCACCCACAACTATTACAGCATACTTATCGGTGGCGCCAAAAGCTGCCGGTTTTGCCATGTTGATTCGTTTCTTTAACCAAGTGTTTGGTGATGGAAATGGGTTTGCCTCCGAATCATGGTCTGCAGTAAACAGTGTTCCATGGCCCCAACTTTTGGCAATCTTGGCAGCGGCAACAATGACCATTGGTAATCTCGTAGCCATTCAACAAAAAAGTGTTAAACGAATGTTGGCTTATTCAAGTATTGCCCACGCTGGATATATGATGATGGCCCTACCCTTGATGTCTCAATCTGGGGTGTATGGTATTATGATGTACTTGGTTATGTACATTTTCATGAACCTAGGTGCATTCTTTGTGGTCATTTTTGTCCAGAATAAAACAGGCGGAGAAGATTTTGAGGACTTCAATGCCCTTGGATGGAATATGCCCTTTGTCGGTGGTGTCATGACCTTATTTATGATAGCCTTAACGGGACTGCCACCCACAGCTGGATTCATTGGAAAATTTTATATTTTTGCGGCAGTTATCGAAGGTGGTTCGCAATACTATTGGTTAGCTATTGTTGGTGCATTAAATAGTGTTGTGTCTCTTTATTACTATATTCGTGTTGTGAAGCATATGTATTTAATTGGCGAACGAAGTGAAAGTGTTTCAATGCCGGATTCTAAATTGGTTACAGTGCTTTTATTGTCTTTGGCAATACCCACCTTTGTTTTTGGTTGGTATTTTGGACCGGTAGCGAATTGGGTAAGTGAATCTTTAGTCATTTTTCAGGGAATGTAACCATTATCTACTTTGCCATTTGGGGAAATATAATTGGCTGATTTAAATATAAGAAAAGGACATGATATCCGCATCGCGGGTGTTCCCAGCAATGAGGTCCAAAAAGGATATCAACCCAAATTTGTAGCCATTCAACCAACTGATTTTCGCGGATTAAAACCAAAACTCTGCGTGAAAGAGGGTGATTCAGTAAAATTGGGATCCGCCCTATTTAGTTGCAAAACCAATCCAGAAGTATCATACCCTTCGCCTGGTGGTGGTAAAGTAACCTCTATTCAATACGGTCCACGGCGTGTTATAGAAAAAATTATTATTGAATTGGCTGAAAAGGAAGAATTAGAATCATTCAAAATTTTCCGCTCAGCTGAAATACCAAAATTAGATAGAGAAAAAGTATTATCTGCTTTACTCAATGGAAATATGTTTCCATTCATTCGCCAGCGGCCTTTTAATAAAGTGGCGAACCCAGATGAAAGACCTCGAGATATTTATATTTCTGGCTGGAATACAGCACCACTTTCAGTCAATCTAGATGTTGCCCTTCGACGGCGACTGTCGCAATTCCAAACTGGCATAAATGTGCTCCAAAAATTAACCAATGGCCATGTTCATTTGTCTATGAATGAAAATACCGTTTCGGATACTCTCATTGAAGCTCAAGGTGCCAAAGTATATACTGTTGATGGGCCCCATCCGGCGGGGAATGTTGGTATTCAAATACACCATTTTGGGCCATTGGGATTGCATGATGTGGTATGGACGGTAAACGCTCAAGATGTTGTACGGATTGGTAATCTTTTCCTTACAGGAAAATATGATACAACTTTATTTACAACAATTGGCGGACCCGGCGTTAAAAACCCAACGCATATTAAAACTAGAATAGGTGTTCAATTAGAGGCACTTCTTAAAGATAATTTATACGGAGGAGAGCAACGTATCATTTCCGGTGATGTGCTTACGGGAACTAAAACATACTCTGATGGATTCTTGGGCTTTTATGATTCCTCGGTGTCTGTCTTGCCTGAAGGCGGTGAGCGAGAATTCATGGGGATGCTCCGGCCCGGTTCATCCTCGACGCGCTATAGCTTAACCAATTCATTTTTGGGATTCGGGAAAAAACTGTTTTTCTTTAATACACTGAATAATGGTAGTGAAAGATATATGGTACCCATTAATGCTTGGGAAGATGTACTTCCAATGGATATTCTGCCCAATGCTCTCTACCGTGCGATTCATGCCGAGGATATTGAAGAGATGGAACAATTGGGAATAATGGAATGTGATGATGAAGATTTCGCCCTCTGTTCTTTTGCCTGTCCGAGTAAGATTAATGTTGGCGGTATGATCCGCCATGGGTTAGAGCTCATGGAGAAAGAAGGATAGATGCTTAAATTTCTCCGAAAAACTTTAGAAGCCAATGCCCATCGATTTGAAAAGGACGGCGCTTTAGAGAAATTATATCCCTTATTTGAAGCAACTGATACGATTCTTTTCAGTACGGATGAAGTGACGGAATCAGGTCCTCATATTCGTGATAGTGTTGATACAAAACGGGTGATGATACTGGTTGTCATGGCACTCATCCCATTATATATTTTTGGCGCTATGAATGTAGGTGTTCAAAATGGTATCGCCACTGGAATCGAGCGCACCAATGGGGAAAACTTTTGGTTTGGTTTTGGAACAATTTTACCTATTATAATTATCACCTTCACGACAGGTGCTTTTTGGGAAATTCTGTTTGCCATAGTTCGAAAGCATCCCATTAGTGAAGGCTTCTTAGTCACCTGTGCCTTGATTCCATTGGTGATGCCTGCATCCATTCCACTGTGGCAAGTATCCATTGCCACTACTTTTGGGATCGTGATTGGGAAAGAAATTTTTGGCGGTGTTGGGATGAATATTTTCAACCCTGCGTTGGTCGCTCGTGCATTTTTATTTTTTACCTATCCCGCACGAATCTCCGGTGATAAGGTTTGGGTGATCGGTCCAGACGGTTATTCCGGTGCAACTGCCTTAGCTGTACCAGCAGCAGAGGTTAATCAGAATGCTGAAGCATTGTTAAGTGGTGTGACTCAATTTGATTTTTCATGGTGGAATATGTTCATAGGTTGGATTCCCGGTTCGATTGGTGAGACGAGTAAGCTTCTCATTATTTTTGGAGCATTATTCTTAGCTATTACCAAAATTGCCAACTGGCGCGTGATGGCAGGAGCCCTGCTTGGATTATTTGGGACGGCATTTTTAACCAATCTAATGGCCTCATTTTCATCCAACACGATGCTGTCACTCCCGGGATATTACCATTTGGTTATGGGTGGCTTCCTATTCGGAATGGCCTTTATGGCCACGGAACCTGTAACGGGATCTCATACCAATAAAGGTCGCTGGGTATATGGAATATTGTTTGGAATGCTTACTGTCATTGTAAGATCAATTAACCCTGCTTACCCAGAAGGAACAATGTTGGCAATCCTTTTACTTAACGCATTTGCGCCATTAATTGACTGGTTTGTAATTCAAGGAAATATTAAACGAAGAGTTGCCCGATATGCGCAGTAATTCGTATACACTAATCTTTACAACGGTAGTTACGGTAATCTTGGGTTTTTTCCTTTCCTTGGCTGCTTCAGCGCTTAAGGAGCAGCAGGATCTTAATATTGAAATTGATATTAAGAAAAACATTTTACGCTCGCTGGATTTCGCCCCTTCAGAAGAAAATCCCTGGACTCCAGAAACTGTCCAAACCATTTTTGATGATTACATTTCCGGTATCGTAGTAGATAATAATGGTGAAATAGTATTGGGGAAAACGCCGGAAGATATTAATTCTGATGTGGATGTTAATCTGCACCCAATTTATATAAAGACAATGAGTGGCAAGATCAATGGTTATGCCATTCCCATTTCAGGTAAAGGTCTGTGGTCAACCCTTTATGGATATTTTGCCATTGAAGCAGATGGTGTCACTACTAAGGGGATCACATTTTATAAACATGGTGAAACACCTGGTTTAGGCGGTGAAGTGGAAAAACCCTGGTTCCAAAATAATTATAAGGGGAAGCGATTCATTGATAGCTCTGGAGAATTAATTGGAATTCAAGCGATTAAAGGAAAAGTTGACCAGACATCATCGGAAGCATTCCACCAGGTAGATGGTATCTCCGGTGCCACCATGACCTCAAAAGGATTAAATAAATTTTTACTCAAAGATCTGAAAACCTACGAACCTTTCTTTCGTCGGATTAGAAGTGGGGAGGGCGCCTAATGGCTTTATTCAGTAAAAAATCAAAAGTAGTTCTCAATGATCCGTTGATGAACAATAACCCCATCACGCTCCAGGTTTTGGGAATCTGTTCTGCTTTAGCGGTTACTGTAAAAATGGATACAGCTGTTGTTATGACCTTGGCAGTTGTGGCGGTATTATCTGTATCGAATACAGTCATTGCAATGCTCCGAAATTTTATCCCTTCTAAAGTGCGTATTATTGTTCAGTTAGCCGTTATTGCTTCCTTGGTGATTTTGACCGATCAGATTCTCCAAGCTTACATGTATGATATAAGCAAACAGCTTTCTGTATTTGTTGGATTAATTATTACAAACTGTATCGTTATGGGTAGGGCGGAAGCCTTTGCAATGCAGAATCCACCTGGTAAATCTTTTTTAGATGGGCTGGGTAATGGATTGGGTTATGGTATGATTCTCATTGCCGTTTCTTTCTTCAGAGAATTATTGGGTAGTGGAACTGTTTTTGGATTCCAGATTATTCCCGATTCATTCTACGCTGCTGGTTATGAAAATATGGGACTCATGGTATTGAGTCCTGGTGCATTTATTATTTTGGGACTTATTGTTTGGGTCCAGCGAATAGTGGCAAAGATAGAGGAGGATTAGATTAATGGAACATTATATTAGCCTCTTGACTAAAGCAGTTTTTGTTGAAAATATTTTATTAGCTTACTTCTTAGGTATGTGTTCATTTTTGGCTATTTCTAAAAAAGTGGATACTTCTATCGGTTTGGGTTTAGCGGTCACATTTGTTCTGACCATTACGGCACCGGCGAACTGGGCTATTCATCATTATTTCCTTCAAAAAGGTGCCTTGAGTTGGGCCGGATTTCCAAATGTAGACTTAAGCTTTTTAAATTTCATTGTTTTCATCGCAGTAATTGCCGCCATGGTACAATTGGTAGAAATGATTATGGATCGCTTTTCTTCAACACTTTACCATAATTTAGGAATATTCTTACCTTTGATTGCAGTAAACTGCTCCATATTGGGCGGATCATTATTTTTGGTTGAACGGGATTATACTTTCATAGAATCTACCGTATTTGGTTTTGGTTCTGGGTTAGGTTGGTTCTTGGCCATTGCATCTATGGCATCCATAAGATATAGACTTCGTTATTCTAATGTGCCAGCAAAACTCCGTGGTTTAGGCATTACCATGCTTTTAACAGGATTGCTTTCAATGGCATTCATGGCATTTTCGGGGATTGACCTTTAATGGCTTTCACTATTCTGAGTATTTCTGTTTTTACCGGAGTAATCCTTGTTTTGGTACTCCTCCTGAATTTTGCAGAATCCAAATTGCTTCCTCAAGGTGATGTAACCATTAAAATTAATGGGGATGATGACAAAGCAATTATCACTCGTCCCGGAGCGACACTTCTTTCAGCTTTAGCGAGCGAAAATATTTTTCTACCTTCCGCCTGTGGCGGTGGTGGCACTTGTGCCATGTGCAGATGTCAGGTGAATGAAGGGGGTGGCGGAATCTTACCAACAGAAACAGGCCATATTAATCGTAAGGATGCGAAGGACAATTGGCGCTTGGCATGCCAGGTTAAGATTAAAGAGAATATGGATATCCATGTTGCCGATGAAATATTTAATATCCGTAAATGGGAATGCAAAGTTCGCTCCAATAAAAATGTAGCCACATTTATTAAAGAATTGATTCTTGAACTTCCTGAAGGTGAAATCCTTGATTTTAAAGCGGGCGGCTATATCCAGATTGATATTCCTGAGTATCAAAATATGAGTTTCAAAAATTTTGAAATTGAGGAGGAATATCATCCTGATTGGGATAAATATAATATTTGGGATGTTACTGCTAATAATGATGATGATTGCTTTCGTGCATATTCTATGGCAAACCATCCTGCTGAAGGGAATATAGTTATGCTCAATGTGCGAATTGCTACACCTCCACCAGCTTTATGGAATGACGTCCCGCCCGGAATTGCTTCATCATATATATTTAATTTGAAACCAGGAGATATGGTGACCATATCAGGTCCATTTGGTGAATTTTTTGCTAAAGATTCTAATCGTGAAATGGTATATATTGGTGGTGGTGCAGGGATGGCCCCTTTACGCAGCCATCTTTTTGATCTTTTGGACACACAAAATACCGATCGAAAAATTTCATTCTACTATGGCGCTCGTTCCATGCGGGAAATGTTTTACCATGAAGATTTTCTCAGATTAGAAAGAGAACATCCAAATTTCAAATATACGGTCGCATTATCCGAGCCTATGCCCGAAGATAATTGGGAAGGGGCTACCGGATTTATTCACCAAGCAGCTCATGATCTCTATTTGGAAGACCATGAAGATCCAACCGAAATCGAATATTATATGTGTGGTCCACCCATGATGATTGATGCAGTGGATAAGATGCTTTATGATTTGGGTGTAGAAGATGAAATGATCGATTATGATAAATTTGGTTAAACAAAACAAGATTATAATTTTTAATAAAGCCCGACTTCTGTTGGGCTTTGTTACTATTGCAGGCCTATTGGGTTGCTCTCAGCCAAAGAAATATATGGAAATCCATGGCAATACAATGGGTACGACCTATTCCATTCGAATTGTTCCAAGTGCATCATTAGAATTAAACTTGGAAGAACTTCAGTTTGGCATGGATTCTATCCTGTCCAAAATTGATCGAGAAATGTCCACATATCGGTTGGATAGTGAAATTTCATTATTTAACAAATTAGGTCGCGGAATAGCACTCAATATTTCTGATGGATTTTCCACTGTCCTGAGTCGTGCCATTTATTGGGGAGAAAAAACCGAAGGTGCGCTGGATGTAACTGTATTGCCATCGGTCTTAGTTTGGCGTAGGGGGAAAGGAGATAGGGAATATCTTGAACAGTGGGAGCCGCCCACAGATCTAGAAGTTGTCGAGGCAATGGTGAAAGTTGGTTATAATGGAATCAACTTATCCCGTTCCACTTTAATAAAATCCCGAAAAGGACAAATGATAGATCTCAATGCCATTGCAAAAGGTTGGGGTGTCGATCAACTTTATGAATACATTCGTAATGCTGATGTTAAATATTTTATGGTAGAAATAGGTGGTGAAGTCCGAACAATGGGGAAAAATAATAAAGGAAAACAATGGAAGATTGGAATCGATAATCCTATGGTCGGTACCCTTCCTGGGGAAGAAATTTATTTGGTAGCATCCGTTACAAACCAAGCTATGGCCACCTCGGGGAATTACAGGAATTTTAAAGAATACGACAATGTAAAGTACTCCCATATTATTGATCCACGGACAGGTCGTCCCACCAAATCAAACATTGCGTCAGTTACAGTTATTGCAACAAGTTGTATGGATGCGGACGCTCTCGCAACTGCACTAAATGTTATGGAAGTGGAAAAAGGATTAGCATTGGTTGAATCATTAGATGGATTCGAAGCATTATGGATCATAAATGAAAATGAAGAATTAAAGTCAGTGGCATCGTCTGGGATGCCAATCGTTAATTAGCTATTATTACGGTTTCTGAGAGGGGTCATCACAAATTCCTCCGGTCAAGCAAACGCAATCACTGGCCACACCGCCACAAGATCCTTGCAGAGGCTTACGATTAAAAATTACACCAATGGACATTCCCAAGACGGCCACACCGATAACTAAAATTGCGAAGAAAATTTGCATGGTTAAATTTAATAAATTTTTTCGATTGAAAGTGCAAATCAAAAATTAGGATGGTTGTACTGAACCGTTTAATTTCAACGCTTATTGATTAACACATAACACCTAAATATACACTTCGAATGAAAATACTAATCTCCATATTATTGTTACCTGTCATGGCATTTGCTAGCGGCAGCAGTGGTACTCCCCATTTAGATGGGGCGAATTTATCCATATTATGGGTAATCCCATTTGCCGGAATTCTTTTGTCCATTGCTGGGTTTCCACTAGTGGCACCCCATTTTTGGCATCGAAATTTTGGAAAAATTTCTGCATTCTGGGCTTTATTATTAATTGTTCCATTTTTATTTAGTGCTGGTTTTTCAGTCACGCTTTATGAACTCCTCCACGTAGGGTTACTGGAATACATTCCATTCATCATATTACTTTTGGCATTATTCACTATTTCCGGTGGTGTTCAGCTAACGGGATCGTTGGTGGGGAAACCCATTGTAAATACTGGCGTAATACTTATCGGTACAATTTTGGCAAGTTGGATGGGAACCACCGGTGCAGCAATGCTATTGATTCGTCCTCTTATTCGTGCCAATAAGGATAGACAGAATAAAGTCCATGTAATTGTATTCTTTATTTTTCTCGTGGCAAATATTGGAGGGTCCCTGACGCCTCTTGGTGACCCGCCCCTGTTTCTGGGTTTCCTAAAAGGTGTGGATTTTTTCTGGACCACATCAGCCATGTTTGTACCCATGCTCTTTATGGCTGTTTGTTTATTAGCTATCTTTTTTGCTTTTGATACATTTCTATACAATCGGGAAGAATCCCATCCTGCTCCAGTATCTCCTGAGAAACTGGGTATTAAAGGATCATTAAACCTTTTATTATTGGTTGGCGTAATCGGTGGTGTTTTGTTGAGCGGTTTCTGGGATCCCCATATTTCTTTTGATGTTTACCACGTTCATATGGAATTACAAAATATTGTTAGAGATATCCTTTTACTCGGCTTAACTGTTGCTAGTTGGAAAATGACGAGCCAAACCATTCGAGAAGCTAATGAGTATACTTGGTTTCCCATTGTAGAAGTGGCCAAACTTTTTGCCGGAATATTTATTACAATCATTCCCGCCATCGCCATATTAAAAGCCGGTACAGATGGTGCTCTATCTGCGGTGATTAATTCTGTTTCAAATGAGGCAGGACCCATTAATTATATGTATTTCTGGGCCACTGGAATTTTGTCCAGCTTTTTGGATAATGCACCCACATATCTTGTGTTCTTCAATACTGCCGGAGGCGATCCTTCATTGCTCATGGGTGATTTGAGTCAAACTTTGTTGGCCATTTCAGCTGGTGCTGTTTTCATGGGAGCAAATACATATATAGGCAATGCGCCCAACTTTATGGTAAAATCTATTTCTGAATCATCGGGGATAGAAATGCCCTCCTTTTTCGGATACTTATTTAAATGGTCCATGCCCATTCTTATTCCATTGTTTCTTCTGGTTAGTTATATATTTTTCTGATTTATGCGGATTTCAAAAGTCACCACTAAAACGGGAGATAAGGGGGGTACAGGATTAGGTGATGGAAAACGCGTTTCCAAAGACCATCCACATATAGTATTTCAAGGAGATCTGGATGAATTGAATTCTTTTTTAGGCTTGACCGTTACAGCTTGTAACGAAAAGGAATTGGTAACTGAACTAAAATCCATCCAACAGGATATATTTAATATAGGCGGTGAAGCATCAATGCCCGGGACAGATATGGAATTATTTAGCAAAGACCGAATCAATATTTTAGAATCGTCTTTAGAAAAAATGAATAAATTTCTGCCACCATTAACAGAATTTATTTTGCCCGGCGGGGATGAGTTGTCCGCAAGGATTCATGTGGTTCGGGCGGTTTGCCGAAGGGTGGAACGATCCTGCGTAACATTAATGGAAACAGGAACGGATGTAAAATTCTGGCTGATTTACCTCAACCGCCTCAGTGATTACTTTTTTGTTTTGGCAAGATTTATATCTCAGAATCATGGGGAAGGTGAAACTCTTTGGGAACGAAATAATTAAATAATATTTAGTACTCTATCATTGCTTAAAATCTAAAAAATATACCTAAATTCGCGGTCTTAAAAACATCATGTTAGACTGGAAATCATTACATAAAACAATAGACGGTGTGGAAAGGATTTTACTCTCCACCCATGAAAACCCTGACGGGGATGGACTCGGTAGTGCCTGCGCCATGTATCATTACCTCAAAAGCCAGGGAAAAGATTGCCGTCTCATCCAAATTTCTGACCTCCCCTATGAATATGAATTTTTAAATGGAGGTGAGATTATTGAAACATACCGGTCTGACATTCATGATGATTGGATTTCTCAAGTAGATTTGGCCTTAATCTTTGATGTGGGCGATTACCGCCGTATGAGACAAATCGGTGATGAATTAGAATCCAACAAAATTCATGTTGTTAATATTGATCATCATCCCGATTTAAGCGATGGGCGTTTTGCCGAAAATTTTATCAATATTAAAGCGGCAGCCACCGGTGAAATGGTTTACGATTTTATGCAGGCTGGCAATGTGCCTCTAACGAATGAAATTGCGGTCGGCATATATACCGGCGTTATGACGGATACAGGCTCATTTTGCTATAGCAATACGAATCAAAAATGTCACAAGATTGCCATGGAATGTATCGCAGAAGGCGTGAATACATCGGCGATTTACCAGTCTGTATATGAGAGCAGTTCCAAAGGGCGAGTAGCTTTGCTAGGTCTTATACTGAATAAACTTCAATATAATGAAACAGGCGAATTGGCCTGGTTTACCATTGACCAAACTATGATGGATGAGGCTGGGGCCAACAAAAAAGATGTGGACGGCTTTACTGATTTTGTCCGCACTATCCGCGGTGTAGAGGTGGCGGTCATGATCTTTCAAAATTCCGAGAACACTTGCCGGATTAATCTTCGTTCCAAAGGAAAATATGTCATTAATGAAATTGCCAAAGCAATGGGCGGTGGTGGACATAAATTAGCTGCCGGCGCTGTAGCAGAGGGTTCTCTGGACGAAGTACTTCCAAAAGTATTAGCTGAAACTCGGGCTGTACTGGCGCAACAGAATGGGTATCATGAATGAAAATAATATTGGCTAAAGATGCGGGTTATTGTTTCGGCGTGAGGGATGCGGTCAATCTGGCATTCGATACAACGGAGAAATATGGCGATGTATATATGCTCGGTCACATCGTCCATAATGAGAATGTGGTCAAAGATTTAGATGATTCAGGTGCAAAAGTTGTGGATTCACTTGATGACGTACCTGAAGGCAAATCGATCCTTTTTCGCGCTCATGGTACTGCGGTAGATACGTGGGGAGAGGCCAATTCCAAAGATATGAATATCGTGGATGCCACTTGTCCGTTAGTGTTAGAGATCCATGAAGAAGTAAAAAAATTGGAAGCAGAAGGTCGTAAGATCATTATTGTGGGTGACCACGGGCATGATGAGGTTGTGGGTATTGCCAGCCAAGTTAAAGACCCTATAATTGTGGCCACACCAGAAGAAGCGGAAGCATTGCGGAAAACAAAACGAGCCGGTGTGGTTAGTCAATCCACCCAAACTATTGAAAATGTGCAAGAAATTATTAATATAATCATGACCAAGGTTTTTGACCTCCGGTTTGTGAATACGATTTGTTTCCCAACAAAGCGGAACCAAAGTCAGATTAAAGAATTAGCAAGGCAATGCGATGCCATGATTGTTATTGGATCATTCACAAGCGCCAATTCAAATCGTCTCACCGCTTTAGCTAAAGAAAGAAATGAAAGATCATACCAAGTTACTTGCGCAGAGGAGATTGATCCTAAATGGATAGAAGGTGTAGAAGCGGTTGGTGTATCCGCCGGCGCTAGTACACCGGATAATATTATTGACGAAGTTTTAACTAAAATTAAAGAAATTGGGAAAGTCCCAGAGGAGATTGTATATGGCTGATATAGGTTCATTCGAAGTAAAAGTCGGTTTAGCCGAAATGTTAAAAGGTGGTGTCATCATGGATGTGATGAACGCGGATCAGGCAAAAATAGCAGAAGATGCTGGCGCCGTTGCGGTGATGGCGTTAGAGCGAATCCCTGCATTGATCCGGAAGGAAGGCGGTATATCCCGTGCCAGTGATCCCCAGATGATTAAGGATATTCAAGCAACTGTATCAATCCCGGTAATGGCAAAAGTTCGTATTGGCCACTTTGTAGAAGCGCAGATACTGGAAGCGCTAGAAGTTGATTTTGTTGACGAAAGTGAAGTCCTCACACCTGCCGATGAACATAACCATATTTGGAAAAGTGATTTTAAAGTTCCCTTCGTTTGCGGTTGCCGAAACTTGGGTGAAGCACTGCGGCGGATCGGCGAAGGTGCGGCAATGATTCGGACCAAAGGTGAAGCAGGAAGCGGAAATATTGTTGAAGCAGTTCGCCATATGCGTCAGGTTCAAAGTGATATGAAGAAATTAACAGTTATGAATCAAGATGAACTTATGGCAGCAGCCAAAGATATGGGCGCACCATTTGAATTAGTCCAGCAAGTAGCTAAACTAGGTAAATTACCGGTTCCAAATTTTGCCGCCGGTGGCATTGCCACTCCCGCTGATGCATCTCTTATGATGCAGTTGGGAGCAGAGACAGTTTTTGTTGGTTCAGGTATTTTCATGAGTGATGATCCAGCGCCAAGAGCAAGAGCAATTGTGGATGCAGTGACTTACTACAAAGATCCCGCCAAACTTGTTGAAATTTCCACTGGTCTTCAAGCAGCCATGAAGGGTTTAGATATGGCTGAAATTCCTAAGGGAGAGCGTCTCCAGGAAAGAGGTTGGTAGGGAAGTGGGGCTTCCAATTTTAATATGATTGGTGTCCTAGCATTGCAGGGGGATTATGCAAAACATATTCAGATATTGAATATGCTCCAAATTCCTGCAAAAGAAATTCGCTATCCCAGTGAACTTGTTGAGATTAAAGGATTGGTCATTCCTGGCGGAGAATCATCAACTATGACCGATTTAATGAAGCGAATTGGTTTCCACGAACCATTGAGAAATTTCGCAAAAAAATATCCAATTTTGGGCACATGTGCCGGGTTGATTATGATGTCCTCAACGGCGCCTGATTCAAAGGTGGAACCTCTAAATGTCTTGGATGTTGAAGTGGATCGGAATGGATACGGGAGGCAAATCCATTCTTTTACAAAAGAATTACCAGTTCAATTAAACGGGACAGTCACTGAAGTTCCGGCTACTTTTATTCGTGCGCCGAAAATTACAAAAGTAAATAATGGTGTTGAAATTATTAGTGAATATAAAGGTAATCCTGTGGCAGTGAAACAAGGCCACCACCTTGGATTATCGTTTCATCCTGAATTGGATGGCATCACTATTTTTCACAATTATATTTTTAAAAAACAATTTCAAAAAACATATGCAGCTTAGTCTTCTGCCCAATATTAAATCTCCAGCGGATATTAAAAATTATTCCATGGATGAACTGCGACAATTGGCTGATGAAGTAAGGCACCATACAATAGAAGTGGTTAGTCAGGTGGGCGGTCATTTGGCCCCAACATTGGGTGTTGTTGAATTAACCGTAGCCCTTCACAAAGTATTTAATACACCGGATGATAAAATTGTTTGGGATGTGGGTCATCAAGGCTATGCCCATAAACTACTTACGGGACGATTTGATGCATTCCCAACCATACGCCAATATGGTGGCTTAAGTGGTTTTTTAAAGCGATCCGAAAGTGAATATGATGCATTTGGGGCAGGTCATGCATCCACATCTATTTCGGCTGCTACAGGCATTGCAGAAGCGCAAAAACGTACAGGAAAAAATTATCGTGTTGTTTCAGTTATTGGCGATGGTTCAATGACGGGCGGATTAGCTTTTGAAGCATTAAACAATGCGGGCCATTTGCGAACACCAATGCTAGTGGTTCTGAATGATAATGAAATGTCCATTAGTCCCAATGTAGGCGCTATCAATACTTATTTAACTAGAATTGTAACAAATCCACTTTATAACAGGATTCGGGATGAGATCTGGAAAATTTCTGGAAAATTACCTTTTGGAAAGCGCACAGCCCGAACCATGCTGCATCGAATAGAAGAAAGTTTAAAATCTTTACTAGTCCCGGGGATGCTATTTGAAGAATTGGGGTTTCGTTATATTGGTCCTGTAGATGGCCATAACTTGGATGAATTGGTACCAACCTTGGATCGAATCAAAGATTTAAAAACACCTGCCTTGTTGCATATCCTAACTAAAAAGGGTAAGGGTATGGTCTCTACTAATGGAGAGAATGGACAATACTACAGCGATGCGGTAAAATTCCATGCTGTGAAACCAAACGGGAAGGCAAAAGAAAAAATTTCTTCTCCAACGGATGTAGAACCCAGTGCGCCCATTTTTCAGAATGTATTCGGAGCGCTGGTTTGTGAAGTAGCTCGAAACAGGGATGATACAGTTTGTATAACAGCTGCCATGCGTGAGGGGACAGGCTTGGTACCCTTTGCGAAGGAATTTCCCGATCGCTATTATGATGTGGGTATTGCAGAAGGCCATGGTGTTACTTTTGCGGCAGGATTAGCTACTGAAGGTGTTCGTCCCATCGTCGCTATTTATTCAACATTTTTACAACGTGCTTTTGACCATATTGTCCACGATGTGGCCATTCAACATTTACCTGTTGTATTCTGTTTGGATCGCTCAGGTATAGCCGGTGAAGATGGCCCCACCCATCATGGCGCATTGGATATTTCTTACTTGAAATGCATACAGGGAATGGTTGTTGCGGCGCCAAAGAATGGAAATGAATTGCGCCATTTACTTTATACTGGACTCGATTACCAAGATGGCCCTTTTGCCATTCGATATCCTAAAGGATCCTCGAAAGAATTTGATACCAATGGTCAAGCTGAACTTTTGCCCATTGGCAGTTGGGAAGTTATGCGCCACGGAACTGATGTGGTGATCCTTGCAGTGGGTGCCCAAGTTTATGATGCCTTAGACGCGGCTGATAGGTTGAGCCAATCCGGAGTGAATTGTGAAATAGTAAACTGTCGCTTCATTAAACCAATGGACGAGGGATATTTAGAATCAATTATTGGCCGCTTCAATCAAGTGGTCACGGTAGAAGAAGGTGTAAAAACCGGCGGTTTTGGTGAAGGTGTATTGGCATGGCTATCCACCCATGACTTTGTAGGGAAAACTCGAATTATTAGCCTTCCAAATGAATTTGTTGAGCATGGTCCTCGTGATATTTTATTGAAGAATTGCGGTATTAGCCAAAATGGTATTGTTGATGCGGTTGATGTATCTCAATATCATGTTGAATTGGATAAATAGTCAATGAGCTCAATCGTATTGGTCCTTATAGGTCTTTCTTTTCTTTTCCTCGGATATAAATTTTACTCCAAATTTGTAGGTCAACGAATTTTTGGTATGAAAGATGAGAGTCATCCAATGCCTTCCAAAGAATTTGAAGATGGTGTGGATTTTGTCCCGACAAAAAAACATATACTTTTCGGACATCACTTTACATCCATTGCTGGGGCAGCGCCTATAATTGGTCCTTGTGTGGCAGCATATTGGGGATGGCTGCCGGCCTTAGTATGGATATTGGTAGGTACTGTATTTATGGGAGCCGTCCATGATTTTGGCGCACTAGTCACCAGTGCAAAAGAAAAAGGTCGCAGTATAGCTGATATTGCTTCTACGACGATCAGTAAAAGAGTTCGTCTCATGTTTCTAATCTTTATCATTCTATTGGTCTGGCTAGTTTTGGCTGTTTTTGCTATGGCAATTGCCGATTTATTCGTAGGAATTCCTGCATCAGTAATTCCCATCAATATTGAAATTATTATCGCTATCATTATGGGGTTTTTGATTTATAAAAAGAAAATGGATATCCTAATTCCATCCTTGGTTGCTTTAGCTTTATTATACTTTTTTATCTGGGTTGGTACAAAAGCGCCCATTGATTTCACTACAGCAATGCCGGTTCAAGATGCTAAGAATTTGTGGATCATCTTGTTATTTATTTATTCAGCTATTGCCAGTTTATTACCGGTATGGACCCTGCTTCAGCCTCGGGATTATATTAACAGCCACCAACTATTTGTGGGCTTGGGACTATTGTTTTTAGGAATTTTTGTAGCCCAGCCTATAGTTGATGCACCGGCCATTAGGTCTTTTTCTGAGCCTGGAGTGCCAGGGCTGTTCCCTCTTCTTTTCGTTACAGTTGCCTGTGGCGCAATTAGTGGATTTCATGGATTGGTGGCATCAGGAACATCTTCAAAACAGTTAGAAAAGTTATCTGATGCTCGAATGGTTGGCTATGGCGGAATGATCGGGGAGGGAACGTTAGCCTTGGCCTCAACCATCGCGGCGGTGGCGGGGATATCTTTGGTTACCCAATGTAATTTGCCCACTGTTGGTCCAGTTGCAGATTTGAATTGGGCAGTTTATTACGATTCATGGGAACATGCCAGTGGAAATAAAGCAACAGCATTTGTACTGGGCGGTGGCGCATTACTGCAATCATTAGGAATTTCATCTGAAATTGCAACTACCCTTATGGCCGTTTTGGTAATTTCATTTGCCGCCACAACTTTGGATACAGCCACAAGAATTCAACGATTTATCTTGAATGAATTCGGCGTTGCCACAAATATAAAACTATTGACGAATCGATATATTGCCACTGTTATTGCAATTGTGCCGGCAATTCTATTGGCCTTTTGGAATGTATCCGATCCTGGGACGGGTGCCACTCGTCAGGCCGGTTGGTTATTATGGCCAATCTTTGGGGCGAGTAACCAAATGCTAGCGGCACTCACACTTATGGTTCTGACCCTTTATTATTGGCAAAAGAAGAAGCCCATTCTGCCATTATTGATTCCAATGTTGCTCATCATGGCTCTCACTTTTACAGCTTTGGCTACGAATGCGATAAAATTTTATGGTACCAATAATATTCTTTTCGGATTAACCGTTATTCTCATAGGACTCATTATTTGGATGGCTTTTGAAGGTGTGAATAAGGTATTAGAAATTCGCCGAGCACCGTAAATTTCAAATTACAATTACAGCCAATACGGATATGTCTGATCAATTAGAATTATTTAATCAAGCCAAACAACAGTGGAAAGAGGAAGCGAAATCTTCTGCCACTAGAGATTATAGCTTTGAAACACTGAGCGGTGAATCATTGGAATCGCTATATTATCCTAAAAACCCTGGTAATGGATTTTTAGATAAATTGGGATTCCCCGGGCAATTCCCATATACGCGTGGTGTCCACGCCAATATGTATCGGGGTAAACTTTGGACCAAACGGCAATTCTCCGGATTTGGCACGCCGGAAGAAACCAACGCCCGCTACCATTCTTTATTAAGCAAAGGACAGACTGGATTATCGGTTGCCTTTGATATGCCCACATTAATGGGCTATGATCCAGATCACCCTTGGTCTAAAGGTGAAGTGGGGAAGTGCGGTGTCAGTATTGCATCCATCAAAGATATGGAACGGCTGTTTGAAGGAATAAATTTGGGTGATATTTCTGTGTCCCAGACGATTAATGGTCCCGCTGTCATCTTATTGGCCTTTTATATTGCCGTTGCCCAAAATCAAGGAGTACCATTAGAAAATTTGCGCGGCACCCTCCAAAATGATATTCTGAAAGAATTTATTGCCCAAAAAGAATGGATATTTCCACCGGAACCATCCATGAGAGTTATTACTGATATGATGTCTTTTTGCACTGAGCATATGCCTCAGTACAATACCATTTCAATTTCTGGTTACCACATCCGGGAAGCAGGATCCACCGCCGCCCAGGAGTTGGCTTTTACACTGGCGGATGGATTTACCTATGTGGAATACGCTATAGATGCAGGCTTGGATGTTGATGCATTCGCGCCTCGCTTATCCTTCTTTTTTAATTCCCACATGGATTTCTTTGAAGAAATTGCAAAGTACCGTGCCGCCCGTCGCATTTGGGCTAAACGGATGAAAAATAAATATGGCGCCAAGAATCCGCGCTCATGGAAATTGAGATTCCATACCCAAACTGCAGGATGCTCACTTACAGCTCAACAGCCTGAGAACAATATCGCCCGAACGGGCTTTCAAGCTATGGCGGCAGTTTTAGGCGGCACCCAATCGCTTCATACAAATTCAATGGATGAAACTTTAGCATTACCCACAGAAAAATCAGCCGAGATTGCACTGCGAACCCAACAATTGATTGCTTTTGAAACTGGTGTAGCTAATGTAGCCGATCCGCTAGGGGGATCATGGTTTGTGGAATCCTTAACAGATCAAATGGAAGCAGAAGCAGAAAAATATTTTGATGAAATTGAAAACCAAGGTGGTGTAATCTCTGCTATTGAAAAGGGATACTTTCAACGGGAAATTGCCCGTGCTGCCTCTATTTACCAACAGAAAATTGATAATAAACAATTGATTCATGTGGGTGTAAATAAATTCGTAAAGAAGGATGAAGAAATTGATATTCCTTTATTGGAAATTGGTGATAAAGCTGAAACCCTTCAGTTGAAAGCTTTGGCCGATTTGAGGATTGGGAGAAATGAGAATGCTGTAAAGGTGGCACTAATCCAAATACAGGAAGCTTGTGCTAATGGGGATAACATTATGCCACCTATCGTAGAAGCGGCCAAAATATTTGCAACAATGGGTGAAATTGTGGTGGCCATGAAATCTGAATTTGGCGAATGGCAAGAATCTGCTATATTTTAAGGGAAAACATGAATAGTAATAAAAAATTTAAACTAATGATCAGTGGGGTAATTGCTGTTGTGATTTTTTGGATTAGCTGGGTTTCTTCAAATCCTGCTGATGAAAAAGCCATGGCAACTTTTGTGTCCGTGGATGAACTCATCAAGGATAAGACGAACCGCCGTACGAAATTGGGAGGGTTGGTAAAAGATGGTTCTATTGTGATATCAGAAACAAATTATCTGGATTGCACTTTTATTCTGAAAGAAGGCGAAACAGAATTGGGAGTAAAGTATGACCGTACACGTCCAGATCTTTTCAAAGACGGAGCAGAGGTTATTGTCACCGGTCACTATCTCAATGGCACGTTTTACGCCGACGAATTGCAAACCAAATGTGCTTCCCGTTACGAAGGTGATCTTCGGGATGAAACTAGTTATAACTTAAACGAAATCGATACATGACCCCAATTGCCGGTAGTGTGGCACTAAACCTGGCATTCGGGTTTAGCATTCTCACTGTAATAACACTGATTTTCTATACGCAAACCAAAGATCAACGCTTGGTTCTCACCGGCCAACGATTGGCTTTGGGTGTTTCATTCTTTGTATTTCTTGCCACTTTTATTCTCAGTTACCAATTGCTGATTGGCAATTTTGATGTGGATTATGTTGCCCGATATACCAGTATAGAAACGCCAACTATTTATAAAATATCCGCCCTTTGGGCCGGACAGTCCGGATCACTATTATTTTGGTTATTTATTTTATCAATTTACACCACCATTGTGATATTGCAAAACCAGCGGAAGCATAATAGACTTATGCCTTGGGTGATTATTACATTAGCAATTATTCAAATGTTTTTTCTGGTGCTGACTAATTTTGTGGTTAATCCATTTTCACCCACAGAAGCAGACTTTATCGTAGCCAATGGGAATGGGTTGAATCCGCTTTTACAAAATATAACGATGGCAATTCACCCACCTACCTTGTATTTAGGCTATGTGGGTTTTTCAGTCCCTTTTGGTTTTGCCATTTCAGCACTCATGAACCGCGACACTAGCCCATTATGGATCCAGAGTATTCGTCGCTGGACATTGGTGGCATGGTTATTTTTAAGTATGGGAATTATCCTCGGCGGCTGGTGGGCCTACCAGGAATTAGGTTGGGGCGGTTACTGGGCTTGGGACCCAGTTGAAAATGCCAGTTTTATGCCTTGGCTAACTGCAACTGCTTTTATTCATTCCATCATAATCCAGGAAAAGAAGGACATGCTTCGAGTGTGGAATATGGTTTTAATTATAATCACATTTACACTTTGTATTTTTGGTACTTTTCTTACGCGGTCTGGCGTTATGAGTTCTGTTCATTCATTCACAGCTTCTTCATTGGGTCCGATTTTCTTAACATTTGTTTTCTTTATACTGGTAGCATCTTTTGGATTAATGTACACTCGATTGAACGATTTACGCTCACCACGAAAAATGGAATCTTTCACATCCCGTGAAAGTGGTTTTTTATTCAACAATATGGTTTTTGTTGTTTTGTGTTTTTCTGTGTTTTGGGGGACGCTTTTTCCAGTGATCTCTGAAGCGGTTCGGGGAACAAAAATTACTGTTGGCCCACCATTCTTTAATCAAATCAATATACCAATCGGATTGATTTTATTGGCATTAACAGGTATTGGGCCATTATTAGCTTGGCGAAAGACAGGAAGAAAAAGCTTAATCAGAAATTTTACATTCCCAATTTTAACTGGATTGATTACAATGATAATCCTTCTGATCCTTGGGTATACTGGAAATGTAGTGATTTCATTTAGCTTATGTGCTTTTGTAACGGCTACAGTTTTAACTGAATTTGTCCGTGGCATTCGGGCTCGAACGAATAAATTTAATGAATCTATATTTACTGCATTAATCCGAATGGTGAGTAAAAATCGTTCCCGTTATGGTGGATATGTTGTTCATTTAGGTATCGTATTTATGTTCATTGGTTTCACGGGCCAT
This sequence comes from Candidatus Neomarinimicrobiota bacterium, assembly GCA_018647265.1. Taxonomy (NCBI): domain Bacteria; kingdom Pseudomonadati; phylum Fidelibacterota; species Fidelibacterota bacterium. The sequence continues at coordinate 68,840 of JABGTK010000004.1, forward strand.
GCCTTTGACAAGGAGAAAGAATTCAGTCTAAAGGTCGGGGAGAAGAATCATGTGGCGGGATATGAATTTGAATTAACTCAATTATCAGAATCAGAACGACTTAACCATTATGCCTGGATTTCAGATTTACGGGTAACAAATTCTGAGGGTGAATTCGTCACTAATCTTCATCCTGAAAAAAGAATCTATTTCCATAATAATCCAGATATAAATCGTCGACAACCTCATAGCGAATTGGATATTTATACTACAATGAATAAAGATATTTATTCAATCTTTTCTGCTGTTGACAATGAGAATGGAGTTGCATTTATAAAAATTATGGTAAATCCTCTCGTGCGCTGGGTTTGGGTCGGCGGTTATATTCTCGTTTTTGGTACGGTGGTAGCAATGTGGCCAAGGAAAGATCAACAATGGATATAATCCGTGATTATAGCTTGGTACTTATCTTCTTCATATTGCCAATAATCTTTATACTTCAGCCCTTATTTTTACCCTATTTTGAAGCGCCGGATGATGTTGCCGATATTCCTTCATTAAGACGCAAAAAACTTTTACTATACCGCCAAATTAATGAATTAGAAATGGAGTTTGACATTGGGAATATAAATGAAGAAGATTTCCAGTCTGGCCGGAATGAATTAAAGCAGGAAGTTTCTGAAATCATTGCCCTATTGATGGCCAAGTAGCGTGTTTTAATGCTATTAGTTTCAAATGTAAAAAAATCCTTTAATCATCGTCCCGTGTTAAAAAATGTTTCCTTTTCTATAAAGAAAGAAGAAACAGTAGTCATCATGGGTAAGAATGGTGCAGGAAAATCTACTTTGCTTCGGATATTGGCGCGGATCATGGCATGCGATGGCGGTGAAATATCATTCCAAAATGGTGATTTGCTAAAAGGACTTCCCTCTATAAGAAAAAATATATTATATCTAGGTCATGCACCGGCAATGTATACCGCTTTATCGGCAGTTGAAAATTTAAAATTAGCCATGCAATTAAGAGGTATGACCATCGGTCGCTCAAAGATTAAAAAACAGCTGGGTCAATTTGGATTATTTGATCAAGTAGACGATCCAATCTCGATTTATTCTCAAGGTATGCTCCAGCGCTTGAAATTGACCTATGCTGAACTAGCTCATTGGGATTTGTTGCTCATTGATGAACCATTCTCAGGTTTAGATAGGGACGGAATCGACCTCATGGATAACGCTATAAACGGTTGGAAAAATATAGGAAAATCTATCTGCATGGTGCTTCACAACAAAGAGCGGGCAGAAGAATATGGTGATCGGATTCTTCAACTGGAGGATGGAATATTCCTTGAATCTTGATGTTTTTCACATTACTTAAAAAAGAATTATTTATTGAATTTCGATCTCGGGAAGTTACCCTTTCCATGTTGGTTTTTGGACTTTCCATCATTCTTACTTTCGCATTTACATCTAACGTATCGCCGGTGATCGTGGCCAACTATGCCCCGGGAATGTTTTGGATTATGGTGTTGTTTGTAGCAGTTTTGGGTGTTCACCGATCCTTCGCTTATGAAAAAGAATTTGATGCTTTTTCAATGTTGATTAGCGCACCAGTTGATCGAGGACTCATTTTTCTTTCAAAATGGATTAGCGGATTCATCTTTTTATCTATAATGGAACTGCTTATTGTTCTTCCATTTTTTAAATTTTTACTAATAAATTTCCCAGCACAGCCATTATTTGCATTGGGAACAACATTGTTGATTAATTTAGCTATTATGGCAATTGCCAATCTTGTTTCCGGACTCGCAATGCGGGCAAGATTGAGCGAAGTTCTATTACCAGTTTTATTATTTCCACTGGTATCACCTGTAATAATAGCGGCGACAAAAATATCTGCAGGAATCATGGCTGCAGACCCCATTGAATTATGGAAAATATGGTTGTTAATCGTCCTATCTGTTATAGTAATTTTCGGCCTAGTTGGATACACTTTATTCGACTTTATTACTGAAGAATAATGAAACCATTTTTTCAAAATAAAACCAACCAAGTTTGGTTTCTATTGACAGTCTGTCTAATGCTGTTCAATATATGGCATGTAATTTTTGTTACACCCATGGTACCTGATCAGCACTGGGCTCAAAAGATTTTCTATGTTCATGTACCCTCAGCCTGGGTTGCATTCCTATCCTTTTTTATTGTCATGGTTGCAGGCATTATGTTTTTCGTCAAAGGGGACGATCGTTGGGATGATGTAGGTCTTGCGGCGGCTGAAATTGGCACCTTATTTACGGCACTCGTTTTAACGACAGGGCCAATTTGGGCTACGCCAATTTGGGGCCAACCATGGGTATGGGAACCGCGCCTCACCACAACATTAATCTTATTCTTAATCTATATCGGTTATTTCATGATGCGATCATTTGGTGGCCATGCAGAACGTGTAAAACGTTATGCCGCCGCCTTGGGTATTATTGCCTTTGCGGATGTTCCAATTATCTTTATATCGGTCCAGTTTTGGTCACCAGAAATTCAATCCCATCCTCAGGTAGAAATGGCCCAACAGCCTACGGGAATCCTAGTGCCATTTTTATTATCTTTAGGCATTTTTACATTACTGTATACATTAATGTTGAGATATAGAATTCATGTGATACGAATTAACAACAGGAATGTGGCTCATGTATAATTTTTTTGGTTATTTTCTGGCCGTTTATATAATTGTATTTGGAACCATTGTGGTATGGTTCACCATTCAACTTTGTTCAGAAAGTCGTTTGCTGAACAAAAATCAAACAAAAAATTCGAATAAGGAGTCGTATTAAATGGAGCGTAAAATTGTCCATGTCGTTGGGACAGGAACTATAGGTGAGCCGCTGATCGGTTTGCTATGTGATTATCGCGATCAACTTGGAATTGACGAGGTCACATTTAATAAAAATTCTCCTCTACGTAGCGATCGTTCAAAAGTTATAGATCTTTTAAAAAGAGGAGCTCGCCTTGCAGTGGGTGAGGACAAAGTTGAAGGATTTAAAGTGTTAGGAATGGATCCTGAACTTGAAACGGAAGAGGCCATTGGTCGTGCTTCAGTTGTGATTGACTGTACGCCATCCGGTGTGGGTCATCAGAATAAGGAAAGGTATTACCATAAATTTGATGATAAAGTAAAAGGATTTATGGCGCAGGGCAGTGAAGATGGCTTCGGTGTAAAGTATGCCCGTGGTATCAATGATTCTGTCCTTAAGAATGGAGACAATCAATTTATCCAAGTGGTGTCCTGCAATACTCATAATATTTCATGTATTACAAATACCCTAGCCTTAGATGGCCATGGTCCTGAAAATCTCAAGGAAGGCCGTTTTGTTTGTGTCCGTCGTGCCAATGATACGAGCCAGGCCGGGGGTTTTATCCCTGCGCCAGCAGTGGGTGGCCACAGTGATGAAATGTTCGGTTCTCACCATGCCAAAGATGCATCAGAGCTATTCGCCACTTTAGGGTATGAATTGAATTTATTTTCTTCAGCAATGAAGGTGAACAGCCAGTATATGCATGTACTTTGGTTTGCCCTAAAGACAAAAGAACCCACCAATTTGAATGAAGTAAAAGATCGTCTTGCAGCCAATGATCTGGTTGCTATGACAACTAAAAATATGACCAGTACAGTTTATTCATTCGGGAGAGATCATGGCCATTTTGGACGCATTTTAAATCAAACTGTTGTGGTGGAACAATCCCTTCATGTAAGGAATGAACACGAGATCTATGGATTCTGCTTTACACCGCAGGATGGCAATTCCATCTTGAGTAGTATTTCTGCCGCAGAACGATTCCTTTATCCCCATTCTTATGAGGATAAGATTCAGTGTCTTAACGAACTTTTCTTTGACGAAATTTGAGCTTTAATGTAGAAACGGTCGTCACGGGCCCGTTTCAAGAGAATAGTTATATTGCTTGGTATCCTGATTCATCTCAGGCGGTACTGGTGGATCCAGGTGATGATGATAGCTTAATTATGCAGACCCTTGAGAATCATAACTTGATTCCCGTTGCCATTATTAATACCCATGCTCATTTGGATCATATTGGTGCTGTACATCCTTTAAAAGAAAAGTATCAAATTCCATTTTATCTCCATGAGGATGAAAAATATATTCTTGATACCTATGAAGCGACATGTCAAATGTTTGGAATGCCGCCAAAACAAACACCAACAGTGGATATATGGTTTAAGGATGAGACTGAGATAACAATCGGTGATTTTCATTTTAATACGGTGAATACTCCAGGGCATACGCCAGGAGGTACTTGCTTGGAGATAGAAAACCATATTTTTGTTGGTGATACTCTTTTTCGTGGAAGTGTAGGACGAACCGATTTGCCCGGCGGTGATTGGAATACATTAGAATCATCATTGATTCATTTGGTGAAAACTGTAAACCATGAACGGATTGTCCATTCTGGTCATGGCCCCGATACAACAATAGAATTTGAAATAAGAGAAAACCCCTTTTTAATTCCCTTAAAAGACAGGTTAAATTGAAAGTTATGAAAGTTATAGATTTCCTCGAGAAAGCGAACAAAACGCTATTTAGTTATGAAATTATTCCACCCAACCGTGGCGGATCAATTGATAAAATATTTAATCTGGTTGAAGAGCTAATGCCCTTTGATCCACCTTTTATCGATCTCACCAGCCGCTCTGCGGAAGTATATTATGAAGACGCCGGTGACGGAAAAGTCATTCGATTTATCCGCAGAAAACGGCCCGGTACAATCGGTATCAGTGCTGCCATAAAAAATAAATTTAATGTAGAAACAGTCCCTCATATTTTATGTCGCGGATTCACACGGGAAGAAACTGAAGATGCACTCATTGAACTTAATTATCTTGGTATTAAAAATGTCTTGGCAGTCCGTGGCGACGAATTGCGGAAAGATCCACCCAATGCACCGGGAAAGACAAAACATAAATTTGCCGCAGGATTGGTGGAACAAATTAAAGAAATGAATGAGGGTCACTACGTTGAAGAATTGTTGGATGCGGCACCGACGGACTTCTGTATTGGTGTGGGTGCCTATCCTGAAAAGCATTTTGAAGCGCCTAACATGTCCACCGATATAAAATATCTTAAAGCGAAAGTGGATGCGGGAGCCGATTATATCGTTACACAAATGTTTTATAACAATGATGCATTTTTCAAATTTAGAGACGATTGCCACGCCGCCGGGATTGATATTCCCATTATTCCGGGATTGAAAATTTTGAGCACCGAAGCCCATTTGAGGGTAATTCCGAAAAACTTTTATGTAGATATTCCCGAGGAATTATCCAACCAAGTCATAGGCCAATCGAAAGAAGAAATTCGACGTATTGGTATTGATTGGGCCATGAATCAAGTTCAGGAATTGGTGGATGCAAAAGTGCCGTGTGTCCATTTTTACATTATGTCTTCTGCCAATTCAGTAGCGAAAGTTGTCTCTCAATTCAATTAAAATTAAAATGGGTTCGTCACTTACATTTACCCGATTTATCGGGGAACTGAATTCATTAATTTCTAAAAAGAGCCGCCTTTTAGTTGCCGTCTCCGGCGGAATAGATTCTGTAACGCTGCTTCATCTTACTTCAAGACTGAAGCTGGAATATGACATTTATGCTGTCCATATTAACCATGGACTTAGAGATGCATCTGATTCAGAGGAAAATTTTGTGCATAATCTATGTCATAATTTTGATATTGCTTTAACAGTACATCAAGCTAAAAAAGATATTGCCCCAAATGAAAGTATGGAAATGTGGGCCCGACGAATTCGCCAAAAATCTTTTGAATTGGCCCGAAATGAATTTCAATGCGATTTTATTTTGACGGCTCACCACGCCAATGATAATGTGGAAACGATATTAATGCATTTAGATGACGGCTGTGGCATAGAAGGAGTTCGAGGCATTCCACAACAGAATGGATCCATTATACGTCCACTCTTAAAATTCAGTCGTAGGGATATTGAAAAATATGCTCGTCACCACAGACTGAATTATATGGAGGATGAGTCCAATAGCGATACATCCATTAAGCGGAATTTTGTCCGCCATAAAGTAATGAAGCCTTGGGAAAATCAAACAAACGAATTTATAGATAGATTTATCAGTTTATCCCAAAAAGCCACAGATGTAGTTGATCGTATGAATAAAATAATAATTGAAATTTCTGCAAATATTGAGGATCGGAATCATCAAAAAATAATTAATGATGATTTAGTAAAAAAAATAACTACAAACCAAATGGTTCGGCTCATTAAACATATATTGGGTGAAACAGAAATTTCATGGCGACGGCATCAATGGGAGGCATTAAATCAGTGGCTTAAATCACCTAAAATTGGTTCAATACTCAAATTGAGTAAACAATGGACAATTTTGCGGGACCGTGACTGTTTCATTATAAATCATGAAATTCAGAAAAAGATTAATATGGACATTAATAAACAGGGTCAGTTTGGGTCTGATGGATTCAGTTTTTCCTTGAGTAAGATTGATTCACCTTCGATGGACTCCAACCCTTTTCATGAAGTAATTGATGCGGAATATGTAAACGGGAAAAAGTTGGTTCTCCGTTCCTGGAGAAAAGGGGATCGTTTTACTCCAATGGGAATGAATGGACGAAAAAAGGTAAGTGATCTATTGGTGGATAAAAAAGTGAATCGTTTTTCTAAAGAGAATCAATTAGTATTAACAGCGGATGATGAAATTATTTGGGTATGTGGACTGCGCTTGAGTGACAACGCCAAAGTCACACAATCCACTACTGAATTTTTGGAACTTAACATAGAATCTTTTGTAGGATAGCCATGGCAAATAAAAGAGAAAATTTAACCGAATTGATTTCGGAGAAGGAAGTGTTGAAACGGGTGGGAGATATCGCCACCCAAATTTCAAATAGATATGTGGATGAGGCTCCAATCCTTATCGGTATCCTAAATGGTAGTTTTATATTTGCCGCTGACCTCATGCGCGCTATTGATATTGATTGTGAAATTGATTTTATTAAAGTATCTAGTTATGCAGGGACTGCTTCAAAAGGAACGGTACGCCTGCGTAAAGATATATCGGCGGACATTACCGACCGCCATGTAATTATTGTAGAAGACATCATTGATTCAGGATTAACTATTAATTTTATCCGTGACCGAATGCATAATGCGGGCACAAAATCAGTAGCAATTGCGACACTATTGATGAAACCTGATATTGCCAAATTGGATTTTGAAATAGATTGGGTAGGGTTTGAAATTCCGCCTGAATTCGTCGTAGGATACGGGCTGGATTACGACCAGAAATTAAGAAATTTAAGGGGTGTTTACCGCCTGGGGGAAATTGAGAGTGAGTAACGTGAATTCTAAAAAAGAAAATAAACCAAAACAAAACGGATTGAAGGGACAAAAAAAGTCTCCCCAGAATTCGAATAAAAACCAAAAAGAGAACGATCAGTTCCAATGGAAACGTGCCGGAAAAACCAGCTTCGTTTGGGTACTGATAATTATATCTGCTGTCTTTTTATCCAGTATATTCACCGGTCAAGGCGTCGATGAAGTAGAAATTCAATATTCGGAATATCGTACTTTTTTGACCGACGGCCATATCGCCAAAGGCAGGATCGTTGATGACATTTTTCATGGTGAATTATCTGAAACAAAAACTGTTCTGAATGCGGGTGGCATTTCCCAGGAAGTGGTAAAGTTTCGCTTGAAACTCCCATTCATTGATCGGGAAGTCATGACCGAGTGGGACCAATACAAAGTGGATTATACCTTTAGACAAAAATCTATCGATTGGACGGGCTATTTCCTGAATATTCTACCATGGATTGCCATACTGGCATTCTGGATATTCCTAATGCGGCGCATGCAAGGTGGTGGCGGTGGAATGAAAAACATATTTAATTTTGGTAAAAGTAAAGCCAAAATATGGACATCTGATATGTCCAAAGTCACTTTTAATGATGTGGCAGGCTGTGTAGAAGCGAAGGAAGAATTGAAAGAAATCGTGGATTTCCTCAAGAAGCCAAAGCGATACCAGAAGCTGGGCGCAAAAATTCCAAGAGGAGTCTTGTTGGTGGGACCTCCTGGGACCGGTAAAACATTATTGGCACGGGCCATTGCAGGGGAAGCCAATGTGGCATTCTTCAGCTTAAGCGGGGCGGACTTTGTAGAAATGTTCGTTGGTGTTGGGGCATCTCGTGTGAGAGATTTATTTGAACAAGGGAAGAAGAATCAACCTTGTATTATTTTTATCGATGAGTTGGATGCGGTAGGCCGTCAGCGTGGTGCCGGATTAGGCGGCGGTCATGATGAGCGTGAACAAACACTAAATGCACTCTTGGTTGAAATGGATGGTTTTGAACCCAACGAGGATATAATCCTCATGGCAGCCACGAACCGTCCCGACGTTTTAGATTCAGCCTTACTTCGCCCCGGACGGTTTGACAGACAGGTTGTGGTGGATGTGCCGGATCTGATTGGTCGCTTGGGTATCCTGAAAGTGCACACCAAGAAAATTGTCATGAATAAAAAGAAGGTAAACCTGGAAGCTATCGCTAAAGGTACGCCTGGCATGGTGGGTGCAGATCTGGAAAATATTGTTAATGAAGCTGCTCTTTTGGCGGCGCGGAAAAAGAAAAATTCCGTGGATATGTCCGACTTTGAAGAAGCCAAAGATAAAGTAATGATGGGCGTTCAGCGAAAAAGTGTTGTCCTTTCTGAAGAAGAAAAGAAAACAACCGCTTACCACGAAGCGGGTCATACGCTAGTGGCAGGGCGAACGAAAGGTGCTGATCCTGTTCATAAAGTCTCCATTATTCCTCGGGGTCGTGCTTTAGGTGTTACCATGCAGATCCCTATTGATGAAAAGCATGGTTATTCTAGAGGATATATTGAAGGACGTTTGGCCATTTTAATGGGTGGTCGCGCGGCGGAAGAATTAATATTTAACGAACTGACCACCGGCGCCGGTAATGATATTGAACAAGCGACACAAATTGCCCGGAAAATGGTCTGTGAATGGGGTATGAGCGATGTGCTGGGTCCCATGACATTTGGGAAGAAGAATGAAGAAATATTCCTTGGGCGCGAAATACAAAGCCATCGAGACTTTTCTGAAGCAACGGCACGGATGATTGATGAAGAAGTAGTGAGAATTATTCGCAAAGCTCAGGCCACAGCTAACCGTATTTTAAAAGAAAATGTAGAACATCTTCATAATCTTTCTAAAGCATTGCTAGAACATGAAACCATTGATGGTGAAGAAGTGTTGGCAGTGATGGATGGAAAAGAGATCAAGCGCTCACAAAACGGCGCTACGAAGAAACCGAAGAAAAAACGTCCTCGGCGAAAACCGGCACCGGAGAAAAAGAAAAAACCTGAAATCGAGTAAAATCTATTTAGGCATTTTGGTTTGCATCAACTGTGTTGATGCATGGATTGATTTAGTCAATCCACTCTATCATCATCTTTGTATTGAAAATATAATCCAGTCGCCACTGTAGCATATACTAAGATGGCAGCCGAAAATTCTCTTGTTGTATAGTCTTCTATTAGAAGAAAATAAAAGATAAAAACGCCTGCGAGAATAATTTTAACAATTAATATTGTTAATTTTTTCCAGCCCATTTTTTATAGATCACTAGTTGTTCTTCGATTTCTTCGTCTGAAACATCGGTGGCTCTTTTTTGCTGCCATATCCAACCAAGAAATGGGAGGGGTGAGATTAAAAGCGCTAAATACCCGGAATATATGTACCAATTTTCAATCCCAGTGAAAATTGGATGGGATAAAATAATAAAATAATTGAACCGATTCGCCCCTTATTGCGTTCCTTTTTTAAGGCTTTTTTAATGCCTTCTTTGGTTGAATTTTGAAAATCGTCCCAGCCAAGGACTCGGCCGATTTTCTTGTGTTTTAGGAGTGGGTTAAGATTGTTCATTAATAACTCCTAATTAACTTTTATTCATTTTCCCGTTTTAGTATTTCTGTTAGAGACTCAAACGGTTTATCGGAAAAAATGGCTTCTACGGGCAAGTTAAAGTAGCGGCTAAACTTAAAAGCTAGCTTCATACTGGGGTTGTATTCACCTCGTTCAAGGTAGCCGATGGTTTGGAAGTTGACCCCAAGGGCGCCGGCTAATGATTGTCTACTAATCCCTTTTTCCTGGCGTAGCAACCGTATTCTGTTGTAAATCTTTTCTGACATAACTTATAGCAAAAATAATATATAATGTTGTATAAGTACAATATTTAAAATAGATGTATATTTTAATACTAATTCATTCTTTTTCTCGTCAGAATTAATTCAATATGGGCCAAAGTATTACTTTAAATTCAGGACTTGTTTAACCAAAAAACACAATGAATATCACCCGATTTCAATCATGGCTAAAGGCCCCGTCCCATACACTGATTATGGGTATTCTTAATGTTACGCCAGACTCCTTCAGTGATGGGGGCAAATTTGCCGATAGGAAAATCGCTAGGGACCATGCGTTGCAAATGATAGATGAAGGTGCAGATATGATCGACATCGGCGGTGAAAGTAGCCGTCCTGGTGCTGAACCGGTTTCGATGGATGAAGAATTGAATCGAACTATTCCAGTAATTGAAGCGATTCGGCAAAAATCTGATTGTCTCATTTCGATTGATACCTATAAACCAACTGTAGCTAAAGCGGCATTGGACGCGGGGGCTGATATGGTGAATGATATTTCAGGATTCACCTTTGATAATGGCATGGCTCCCTTGGTAGCAAAACGCAATGTTCCTGTTATTTTGATGCATATTAAGGGTATACCTCGGGATATGCAGAAAGACCCGCACTATGACAATCTGATGAGAGAGATACGTCAATTTTTTAAGAATCAAGTGGCAAGTGCCAAGGCAAAAGGTGTTTCGGATGAAATGATCATTTTAGATCCGGGAATTGGATTTGGAAAACGCTTAGAAGATAATTTTGAAATCATCCGTGAATTGAGGCAAATTTGCGCTATGGGATATCCTGTTTTATTAGGTCCGTCGCGTAAATCTTTTATCGGCACTGTTCTTGACCTCCCGGTTGAAGAACGGCTGGAGGGCACTTTGGCATCCATCACTGCCGGAATAATTAATGGGGCAAAGATGGTCCGCGTTCATGATGTAAAAGAAACACGCCGCGCCGTCACCATTACAGAAAAAATTATGGGGATGATTTAAATGGTACTCTTCCAAATCGGTTTTCTCACCGTCACTTTAATTGATGTAATCGACCTCTTATTGGTGAGTTGGCTCTTCTACAAAGTCTATATATATTTCAAAGGCACCCGCGCCGGGCAGATGTTGGCAGGATTAATTATCCTTATGGTAGCCTCATTCTTATTTAATGCATTTGGAATGAGCGCCTCCAGTTGGCTGGTGAACCAATTCCAAACGGTATGGGTGGTGGCTTTTGTGATTTTATTCCAACCTGAACTTCGCCGATTGCTAATATATGTAGGTCAAACCAGATTTTTCCAGAAGATATTTCGTGTGGGCACATCCAGATCCATCGTCTCTATCGTGGAAGCGGCCTCCCAATTGAAAGAACGGCACTGGGGCGGATTGATTGTCATCCAGCGAGAAACTGGTTTAAGGACATATAAAGAACAGGGGACACAGCTCAAAGCAGAAGTGACGGCACCATTATTGGTATCAATCTTTAATCCCTCTTCACCATTGCATGATGGCGCCGTGATTATTCAAAATGAGATTATTGATGCGGCTGCTTGTATTTTACCTTTAACAGAAAGTACAATGATTGATCCAGAAATGGGTACACGCCATCGCGCCGCATTGGGAATTTCAGAAGAAACGGATGCGATTGTGGTATTGATTTCGGAAGAACGCGCAAGAATATCTGTGGCTGAGAATGGCCGTTTTGCTCACATAGATATGGACGATTTGGCACTGAGAAAATATTTAAACGACAGAATGTTCATCGCTTCTGGGGATTAACATCAACTTTTCATTCTGAACCTAAACAAAGTGAAAGAAAAAATCTCAAGCATATGAATGCCTTTAAACGAATTTATGAGATTGTTCCTGCCCGATTGGCAGGCGGACACTGTGTCCAGAATGACAACTATTTATAATGACTGTTTTAACATACACAATTCTTAGCGTACTTATGGTAAGCCTCGTCTCTCTAGTGGGACTTGTAACTCTATCTATATCCCGAAAACTATTGGATCGAATTATGACCTATTTGGTCAGTTTTGCCACGGGGAGCCTTTTCGGCGGTGCGCTGATTCATTTACTGCCAGAAGCTTTTGCCTCTGCGTCAAATCCCCTTCATGTTTCACTGTGGACAATCGGTGGGCTCGCTACCTTTTTCGTTATGGAAAAGTTTTTCCGCTGGCGTCATTGTCACCATCCTACCACAAATGAACATGTTCATCCAATTGTCCCGATGAATATTTTTGGCGATGCCATGCATAATTTTATTGATGGTGTACTTATTGCAATTAGCTATTCCGCCAGCATTCCTTTGGGAGTAGCCACAACTGTGGCAGTACTTTTTCATGAAATTCCACAGGAAATCAGTGATTATTCAATCTTGATTAATGGGGGATTATCAGTAAAGAAAGCATTGATGGTTAACCTTATGAGCGCATCTTTGGCAATGGTGGGTGCGTTATTCGCCCTCCAAATGGGAAAGAGCATTACTGGATTTACCGATGCGTTGGTACCCATTACCGCCGGTGGATTTCTCTATATCGCCGGTTCTGATCTTATCCCAGAGCTTCATCATAATACGGATGCGAAAAAGTCATTCATCCAATTGTTGATGCTCGTTGCTGGTGTGGCAGTCATGACCTTTTTGGCTGTGAAATTCTAAATATTTTCGTCTGAAGCCATTATAATGAAAGTGTAATTTTATCCATGGAATTGTTCGATTTAAAAGATCAATACGCTGCCGCGAAGAAAAAATGCTCAGAATTGCGGAGGTACCTTTGACCTGTCCACAAAAGGGTCTGATTTAGAAAAATTGCGTCAAGCGTCCGCCGTACCTGATTTCTGGAATGATAACGCGGCGGCTTCAGCACTCCTGAAAAAAATATCCCTTTTGGAAAAAGAGATCACACTGTGGCAAGAATTAGATACGGCACAAGGCGATGTAGAGGTACTTTTAGAATTTGCAGATGCGGGTGAATCATCCTTAGAAGAAGTGCATACTGAATTACAAAAATTCGTTACGACCATCGAAGATCTAGAACTGAAGATGATCCTCGGCGATCCAGAAGATACGCAAGATGCCATCATAACGATTCATCCCGGGGCAGGGGGAACAGAAAGCCAAGATTGGGCGGAGATGCTTTATCGTATGTATAACCGCTGGATCGAGCGTAAGGGGTTTAAAAAAGAGATTATGGATTATCAGCCCGGCGATGAAGCTGGGATCAAAGATATTACTATAGAGATCAAGGGCGATTACGCTTATGGGTTATTGAAAGCAGAAGCGGGTGTCCACCGTTTGGTGCGGATATCACCATTTGATTCCAACAGCCGGCGCCATACATCTTTTGTATCCGTATTTGTCTATCCTTCTACAGAGGATGAAATTGAAATTGAAATTGATCAAGGCGATCTAAGAATTGATACTTATCGTGCCAGCGGGGCCGGAGGCCAACACGTAAATAAAACTGACTCGGCCATCCGAATTACCCATATTCCATCAGGAATTGTTGTCCAGTGCCAAAACGAACGAAGCCAGCATAAGAACAAAGCATCGGCGATGAAAGTTCTTAAAGCGCGGCTTTACCAAGCGGAAGTGGAAAAAGAAAAAGAAGCCATGAAGGACTTAGAAAATACAAAAATGGATATCGCCTGGGGTAGCCAGATTCGGTCCTATGTTTTCCATCCTTATAATATGGTGAAGGACCATCGCACTAAAGAAGAGACTGGGAATGTTTCGGCGGTGATGGATGGGGATATTGATAAATTTATTCGTGCCTTTTTGATGAATCAACTGGGCGAACGGAAAGAAATTCCAGAAGAAGTCTAAGTCATTATTCGTTTATTTTCTTTATAAGGTGGGGAGAAGAATGGCCGAATTCAAAACATACAAACATAATCCGCCCCATTTATTTAAGTCTAATGCAAAATATTTTATAACTGCTTCTACTTTTGAAGGGGAGCCATTTTTAAGGTTATCAACGGCAAAAGAAATACTGTATTCTTCTCTGCAAATCGAGTTTACTAAATACCATTGGGAGATTGAAGATTGGGTGATTTTGGATAATCACTACCATTTAATGGTGAATGCTCCCGAAGACTCAACCACACTACTAACTATTTTTAAAGAAGCACATCGTTTTACGGCCTTGTGGATTAAAAAGAATCTAAATATTCTATTAAATAATTTAGAATCCAATAATTTTAATATCGATACTTTGGAGTCTAATATTTTGGAGTTCGATACTTTGGAGTCCATCAACAGTGTTGATGGAGAATTAACATGGTTAAACTTGAAAAACGAATTAACACGGTTAATTCAGTCCAAAAAAGTTTTTTATAATTATTGGGATACCTGTATCACTTATGAGAATTCATATTTTACCCGATTAAATTATATTTGGTATAATCCCGTTAAACATGGGTACGTGGATTCGCCGGAGAAATGGGTGATCACAGAGATTATACAAAACCCAAAATATTCAGACCTGTTATTATTCGAGATATAAAGAAATTTACGCAGATATTATAAAAGCAAATATGCGTACAGCCGGTATGTCTAGACACCGATATTTTGAATTGTTAGAAATTTGTAAATAGCTTCCAACTAAAGCCACCTTTGCGGAAGGTGCCATTTTAATTACAACGAATAGCGATTTATCAGAACGATAGATTTAAGGCGTATCTAGAGCTTTCCAATAGTCATGCAATATCTGCCCTTCTATAGGTGAATCACTGGTATTTTCCTCATCAAAAACTTTTGCCTAATTCATAAAAAAGACCTAAATTACGACCATAATATAGACCGGTATTTAAACCTAAAAATAAGGTGATTGAAATGAAAAATGTTTTGGCAAACTGTTCTGCAAGCATATCAGAATTAAAAAATAACCCTAGTGCGCTTATTGACCAGTCCGATGGAGAACCTATTGCGATCCTCAATCATAATAAACCAACAGCTTACCTAATTCCTGCAAAAACATATGAAGATTTGTTAGAAGGGATTGAAGATTATCAACTGGGAATCATTGTGAAAGAAAGGCAAAATGAAAAAATATTAGCTGTAGAAGTTGATATTGATGAATTATAAACTGAAATTTCTTCCAACGGCACTTAAAGAGTGGAAAAAACTGGATAATTCCATTCAGTCCCAATTAAAAAAGAAATTAAAAGAACGGCTTGAAAATCCACATGTGAAATCCAGTCAGCTCAGGGGATTTAAAAACCATTATAAAATAAAACTTAGATCGCGGGGTTATCGTCTTGTTTATGAAGTAATAGATAATGAATTATACATTCTGGTCATCGCCATCGGGAAACGGAGCAAGGACTCAGTTTACAAAATTGTTGAAAAAAGAAGTCGAAAAGGATGAAGGTATAATTCATTGATTACTTGAGCATCAACACGGTTGATGGAATCCAAAATTAATATGCCGACGACATTAAAGAATTTTTAATTGCTATTAAATTATTGTTTCCTGTTCAATCGAATTAAAATTGTTCTGTAATTTCAACGTTAGATTATTAATACTTTAAGAAACAAACAGCCCATAGAAATTAGATAAATGAATAAAAATCAACCCAACCAAGAATCAAATAAAAGTCTAAATCAAATCATTGATTTTCGGAAAGAAAAATTAACCAAACTGCGAGAAGCGGGTGTAGAGCCTTATCCCCAGAAATATGAACCCACCCATTTCAGCGCTGATATTCTCGGCGATTTTGATAACCTTGAAAAACAGGATGTGGATATTGCTGGACGTATTATGTCCATGCGGAAAATGGGAAAAGCTTCATTTTTCCATATTCAAGATTTGAAAGGAAAGATTCAGATCTTTATTCGACGAGATGATGTGGGTGAAGATAATTATGCCCATTTTAAACTATTGGATATGGGTGACTTTGTCGGCGTAAAAGGATACGTATTCAAAACCAAAATGGGTGAAACATCTATCCATGCCAGTGAATTGACTGTCCTCTGTAAGTCCATTCGACCATTGCCGGTGGTGAAAGAAAAAGATGGGGAAACTTTCGATGCCTTTGCGGATAAAGAACAGCGTTATCGTAATCGCCATCTGGATTTAATCGTTAATCCAGAAGTGAAAGATACTTTTGTGAAGCGCGCCAATATTATTAAAGGTCTTCGAAATCACTTGGACAATATGGGTTTTCTGGAAGTTGAAACGCCTGTTCTTCAACCCCTATATGGCGGCGCAAACGCACGGCCTTTTACTACCCATCACAATGCACTGGATCAGCAGCTTTATTTACGGATTGCCGATGAACTTTATTTAAAACGCCTAATCATTGGCGGTATCGATAGGGTCTATGAAATAGCTAAAGATTTCCGTAACGAAGGAATGGACCGTAATCACAATCCCGAATTCACTATGCTGGAATTTTATTGGGCCTATGCCGATTTTGAAGACAATATGAATTTAGTAGAAGATATGATTCGTGCCGTTGCCACAAGCATAGACGCCATTGAACTACAATGGGGTGATATGACTATTGACTTGTCCAAGCCATTCGAGAGACGACCAATTTTAGATTTATTGAAAGAAGCCACTGGAGAAGATCTTACAGAAGCATCGGTGGATAAAATGAAGGAAGTGTGTAAAACGCATCATGTAGATTTTGAGGATAATGCCAATTATGGTCAAATGCTTGATGGACTCATGAGTGAATTGGTTGAGCCAAAATTGATTCAGCCGACGTTCATCACGGATTACCCAAAAGCTATTTCTCCATTAGCCAAAAAACATCGCAATGGAAATCCCCATTTGGTTGAAAGGTTTGAGCTATTTATCGGCGGCGCAGAATTCGCTAATGCTTTTACTGAATTGAATGATCCCATCGATCAGCGGGAGCGCTTTGAATCTCAAGCGCGATTGGCGGAAGGTGGAGATGATGAGGCCCATCCAGTGGACGAGAACTTTCTCCAAGCTGTTGAATGTGGTATGCCACCAACCGGCGGCGTAGGAATTGGTGTGGATAGGCTTGTTATGTTATTGACAGAAAATATCAACATTAAGGATGTTATTCTGTTCCCCGCCATGCGCACGGAAGAATAATTTATATACGGTGAATTTCCCTTTTTACTTATCGACCCGTTATTTGCGTTCGACCCAAAAAGGGAGTTTCACTCGCATCGCTGGCGTTTTATCCGTTGCCGGTTTGGCTGTCGGTATTGCCGCCCTACTTATAACATTGTTTATTCTTAATGGCTTCGAAAGAGTTATCTCCCAGAAGATTGCCGATTTTGATGGGCACATCCGTATTCGCCATTTTTTAAATAATCCCATTAATCCTAAGATCGCCGGCATGGATAGTGTCATTTCTAATTTCAATGGCGATGTAATTCAATCCGGATTTATTCAAGGACCCGCCCTTCTTAGAAAAGGTAAATTGGCCGAAGGTGTAATCGTAGAAGGCATTGAACCAGCAGGAGCTGATTTCCTTAGTAATATGCTGGTTTCGGGAAGTGTTTCTCTGGGTAAAAACGATATTATTATCGGAAAAAAATTGGCAGATCAATTGGGATTATCCATTGGAAATAAAGTGGTGCTTTTTGATATTGCCACTTTGCGTGGTTCAAAGAAACGACTGAAGCAATTCACCGTTAGTGGGCTCTTTCACTCAGGAATGACTGAATACGACAAATCACTCATTTTTATGAATCTTGAATTAGCCAAGGGATTATTCAACTTAGAGGGTAAGGTAACCGGATATATTTTAAGGCTAAAAGATCAAAAACAGGTTTCGCTTCTTACTGAAACTCTCGAAAGCAATTTGGCCTATCCATATATGGTAATGACCTGGAAAGAGAAGAACCGCGCCCTCTTTAAATGGATGGATGTTCAGCGCTGGCCAATCATATTTATATTTGGACTCATTGCCTTAGTGGGTGTAGTGAATATTATATCTGCGTTGGCCATGATCATTATTGATAAAACACGCCAGATTGGGATACTGAAATCTTTGGGAATAACCCAAGGGAAATTAAAACAGGTATTCCTTGCCAATGGGCTGATCATTGGCGTTGCCGGCACAACTGGTGGATCTTTGTTAGCTTTAGTTGTGGCTTGGCTGCAAAATAATTTTAAATTAATCACCGTGCCGGAGGATGTCTATTTCATGGATTTCATTCCCATGGATATAAATTTTTCTAACATGTTGTCCGTGATGATTGTTGCAACAATTCTCTCTATTTTAGCTGCACTTTGGCCTACGGCAAGAGCGGGACAAATCGAGCCGGCAGAAGCATTGAAATACGAATGAATTTCCCCTTTGCCATTGCACGTCGTTTTATGTTGGGAGGAAAGGGTGCCGGACCCAGTCGTCTGACTGGATGGATCGCCATTATCGGCCTTACCGTAGGGTGCATGGCTATGATTCTTTCTGTCTCAATCCTTAACGGATTTGAATCTAGAGTGATAAATCGCATCATTGGTTTTGAAGGTGACATTCGCGTGAGTGCACTTACAGATTGGGCAAATGATGTAAATACGATTCAATCCATAGATGGGGTGAAAACAGTGATGCCATTTCAGGAACGAAAAGGATTGATTCTAGGGCGGGACGATGCCCAAAGGATGGTGCTCTTGAAAGCAGTAAATCCAGAATTGATTACATCATTTTATGAATTAAATATGATAACAGCAAAAGAAACGGACTTGCCGCAAGTATTTTTAGGCGAAATGACGGCGCGTAGACTAAACCTATCTATCGGAGATGGCTTACGAATTATGAGTCCCATCGACCAAGGGTCTGCATGGGGATTGCCTCGTCAAATCCAATGTGTGGTAGGCGGTGTATTCAGCGTCCAAGTTTTGGATTTGGATGATAAGATCGCATTTATTCCGGCTGAATTTGGGCGAAAATTATTTATTCGCAAAAATGGTCCCGATGGTTTAGATATTCGACTCAATGAAAATGATAATGCGGAAAAGGTTGCCGAATCAATCCGCCAACAATTCCCAAATGCAAAAGTAGAAACTTGGGGTGACCTTCACCGAGAATTATTTGGTGCCATGAAATTTGAACGAATCGGTGCTTTGGCTGTTCTCAGCTTAATCATCCTCGTGGCTTGTTTTAATTTGGTTACAACTCTGGTGCTGGTCACAGCTCAGAAAGTGCGGGAATTCGGTATTTTACAAGTTATGGGTACAACACAAGAATCGGTTCGATCCATTGTAATGCACCAAGGTGGCATGATTGGCGGTATGGGCATTGTAGCCGGAATTGGAATTGGGTTGTTGATGATAATGGTGCAAAATGTTTTTGGCATCGTTACACTGCCAGAGGACATTTATTTCACACCCACACTTCCCATGATTATTTTGACAAAAGATGTAATTACTATCTTGTCTATTTCAGTAGGAATGGTCATTTTATCCGCCTTCATTGCCGCCCGAAGGGCTTTGATGATTTCACCCATAGAAGCAGTCTATTTAGAAAAATGATTTTAAAAGCAGAAAATTTATCAAAATCCTTTCGTAATGGCGAAAAAACTTTGTCCGTTTTTCATGATATTTCCATGGAAATTGAGGTAGGTGATCTCATTACAATCATGGGTCCCAGCGGTTCGGGGAAATCAACATTGTTGAATATTTTAGGAACATTGGATAAACCCGATACTGGCTCTGTCCTAATGGATGGTGAGGATGTGGAAACGTTATCTCAAAATAAAATTGCCAAAATTCGGAATTCATACTTGGGATTTGTATTCCAATTTCACCACTTGTTGCCGGAATTCACTGCTTTAGAGAATGTGCTTATTCCCAATCAAATTGCGGGGAAAGATGGCAATACTGACAAAGGTAAAGAATTGTTGGCATATATTGGTCTTAGTGAAAGGATGGATCATTTTCCATCCCAACTATCGGGTGGAGAGCGTCTTCGTGTCGCTGTAATACGCGCCCTTATGAATGAGCCCAAACTAGTTTTGGCAGATGAACCTACCGGAAATCTCGATTTAGGGAATGCAAACAGATTGGTGGACCTATTTAAAAAGATCAATTATGATTTCAACCAAGCATTTGTAATCACAACCCATAATCCTGAAGTGGCAGCCATCGGAAATAAAAGATTTTATTTAGAGGGTGGAACACTTTCTTTTTCAGATAGTATTTGAATCTGAACTTTCCTTGTTTAATTTCACGGTAGTATGAAAGAAAATTTTTCCAAGCGCGTTCAAAATATTATGAAATATGCCAAAGAGGAAGCAATCCGTCTTGGGCATAGCTATGTCGGTTCAGAGCACTTACTCCTGGGCCTCCTGCGGGAGGATTCGGGACTCGGTGCCAAAATTTTTGATATTTATGACTGCGATATCGAAGATATCCGCGCAATGGTAGAGGACATGATCAAAACTTCCGGTGGCACAATGACCTTAGGCCATTTACCACTTACACGCCGGGCTGAACGTATCCTGAGAAATGCATTTAATGAGGCATCATCCGTTGGCGCCACAATTGCCGATGATGAGCACCTTTTGCTGGCCATGCTTAAAGAAACTGAGGGAATTGCTTATGAAGTTCTCAATGCCCACAATTTAGGTTATGATAGTGTTGTAGATTTAATTCAAGATGATAAACAGGCTCCTGAATCAAATGTACCTGCGAAAAGGAAAGAAAAAACAATTAAATCTAAAACGCCTGCCCTAGATCATTTTTCTAGGGACATTACTCGATTGGCGCGGCAGGGAAAACTTGACCCTGTCATTGGCCGAAGAGATGAAATTGAACGGGTGGCCCAGATTTTATCCCGGCGGAAAAAGAATAATCCTGTCTTAATTGGTGAACCGGGTGTTGGCAAAACAGCCATCATTGAAGGACTTGCCCAAAAAATTATAAATAAGGACGTCCCCCGTCTACTACACAATAAACGCATTTTATCTTTGGACTTGGCGGGACTTGTGGCTGGGACAAAATATCGTGGGCAGTTTGAAGAACGAATGAAAACAATCATGGTTGAGTTAGAGAAAACTGATAATTTGATATTATTCATTGATGAACTCCATACACTTGTGGGTGCCGGCGGTGCTTCAGGTTCATTGGATGCCTCCAATATGTTTAAACCAGCTTTAGCCCGAGGTGATATTCATTGTATTGGTGCGACAACCTTAGATGAATTCCGAAAATATATAGAAAAAGACGGCGCCTTAGAACGGCGTTTCCAAAAGATTACAGTGGCACCACCGTCAGAAGACGAATCCATTGCAATCCTAAAGGGACTTCAACTTAGTTATGAAAAACATCATAACGTGATTTATGATGACGATGCGATTGAAGCTTGTGTGCATTTGTCCCACCGTTATATCACCGATAAATATTTACCGGACAAAGCTATTGATATCATGGATGAGGCTGGTTCCCGATCTCATATGTTGAATATGAAAGTACCCCAAGAAGTCATTGATCTTGAATTGGAAATCGAAAAAGTTCGATCAGAAAAAGATTCAGTCGTGGTTGCGCAGAAATTTGAAGATGCCGCTAACCTTCGAGATACAGAACAAAAATTGATACGGAAGTTGAAAAATCTCCAGAAAGATTGGCAATTGGATGAAGCTTCCCATCCAATCCGCGTGACGGAAGATAGTATTGCCGATGTTGTTTCTATGATTACGCGAATTCCTGTAAGGAAAGTAGCTGAATCTGAAGGTCAAAAATTGCTGAAGATGAAGGATGAAATGTCCGAGAACATTGTTGGACAGGAACGGGCCATTAATGGATTAAGCCGAGCCATTCAACGGTCAAGAGCTGGATTGAAAAGTCCGAACCGTCCCATTGGTGTATTTTTATTTTTAGGTCCAACCGGCGTTGGAAAGACTGAAACAGCCAAAGTGTTGGCCAATTATCTTTTTAGTCATGGTGAGTCACTCATTAAATTAGATATGAGTGAATATGGAGAACGCTTTTCCGTTTCACGGCTTATCGGTGCACCACCGGGGTACGTGGGTTATGAAGAGGGGGGCGAATTAACGGAAAAAGTACGACGCAATCCTTATTCTGTAATTTTGTTTGATGAAATTGAAAAAGCACATCCTGATGTATTCAATGTGTTATTGCAATTATTTGATGAAGGTGTATTGACTGATGGATTGGGGCGGAAGGTCGACTTCCGAAATACGATTATAATTTTGACTTCTAATATTGGTACGAAAGAAATTCAAGGTGGCGGATCATTTGGTTTTGCAGAAGACTCAGAAGAGGCCAATTATGAAGCTATGCGAGACTGTATTTTGGACCGTGTTAAAGGCACCTTTAATCCTGAATTTTTAAATCGCCTTGATGAAACTATTGTTTATCACCCATTGACTAAAAAGAATGTATTGCAAATCATAGATTTGCAATTGATGGACCTTCATGAAAACTTGGATAAAATTGGATTAACGTTGTCTGTATCAAAAAAGGCAAAAATGTTAATAGTCGATAGAGGATTTAACGCTGAATATGGAGTTCGATTCCTACGGAGGGAAATACAAAGTTCCCTGGAAGACCCATTATCTGAATTATTGTTGGGAAAGGCTTTCAGCGGTTCAAAAGGCATCAAAGTTGACGCAAAGCAAAAAGAGTTAGAATTTTTACCTGTTAAGCCAAAATCCAGAAAAAAAGCACCAACTCAAAAAAAATCCAAAGAAGGAAAAAAACCAGCCAATTCCCTCGACTCTTAGACCTGGTTTCACCCCACGTCTGACATATGTAGTGACAATATAGCATAAGTCTGCCATATCGGTTGACTAATCTCCTTGGCACAGTAATTGACTTTAAGTGGACAGAATTTATTTTTCACCCACTTAAGGAGTAATAAAATGGGAAAAATTATCGGAATTGACCTTGGAACAACCAACTCATGTGTGGCCGTTCTTGAAGGTGGCGAACCAACTGTAATCACTAGTACTGAAGGTGGCCGTACTACACCGTCAATTGTAGCATTTACTAAAGATGGTGACCGAATTGTTGGTCAGCCGGCTAAACGCCAAGCAGTGACCAATCCACAAAATACTGTATTTTCAATTAAACGCTTTATGGGACGTACGTTCGATGAAGTGGGTACTGAAATTGAAGAAGTACCCTACCAAGTTGCTAAAGGCAAATCAGGTTCAGTCGTTGTAAAAGCAGGTGGTAAAGATTATACACCACCGGAAATCGGTGCGATGGTTTTGCAAAAACTAAAGCAGACTGCCGAAGAACATTTAGGAACAACAGTCACAGATGCTGTCATTACAGTTCCAGCTTATTTTAATGACTCTCAGCGTCAAGCAACCAAAGATGCTGGTAAAATTGCCGGACTGAATGTTCGCCGAATAATTAATGAGCCAACGGCTGCTTCACTTGCTTATGGTATGGATAAGAAAAAAGAAGAAACAATCGCCGTATTTGACTTAGGCGGAGGTACGTTTGATATTTCTATCCTTGAATTAGGAGACGGTGTTTTTGAAGTAAAATCTACAAATGGAGACACTCACCTGGGTGGTGACGACTTCGACCAAAAAGTGATTAACTGGATTGCGTCTGAATTCAAAAAGAGTGACGGCATTGATCTGAAGAAAGATCCCATGGCATTGCAGCGTTTGCGTGAAGCTGCAGAAACTGCTAAAACAGAACTTTCCAGTTCTAAACAAACTGAAATTAACTTGCCTTTTATTACGGCAGATTCCTCCGGACCAAAGCACTTAAACCTGACTCTTACTCGTGCCAAGTTTGAAGAATTGGTTTCAGACCTTATTGAGAGAACGGTTAATCCTTGTCTCAAAGCGATTAAAGATGCGGGTCTTTCTGCTTCTGATATCCATGAAGTAATTCTTGTTGGTGGTTCATCGCGGATTCCAAAAATCCAGGAAAAAGTCAAAGAAATCTTTGGAAAAGAACCAAACAAAAGTGTGAATCCTGATGAAGTTGTTGCCCTTGGGGCTGCAATCCAAGGTGGCGTGTTGGCCGGCGATGTAGATGATATTCTGCTTCTGGACGTAACTCCGCTTTCCTTAGGGATTGAAACTTTAGGCAGTGTTTCTACCAAATTGATTGAAAGAAACACAACTATTCCAACCAAAAAATCGCAAGTATTTTCAACAGCGGCGGATAACCAGACCACTGTTGAAATTCATGTTTTGCAAGGTGAACGAGAAATGGCTGTGGATAATAAAACGATCGGCCGTTTTCATTTAGACGGTATGCCGCCCGCACCCCGTGGTGTTCCCCAAATTGAAGTATCCTTTGACATTGATGCCAATGGTATCCTGAATGTCCATGCTAAAGATAAAGCAACGGGTAAGGAACAGAGCATTCGTATTGAAGCATCTAGCGGCCTTTCCGATTCGGAAGTGGATAAAATGGTGAATGATGGAAAAAAATACGAAGGTGAAGATAAAGCTAAGCGTGAAATGATCGATATGCAAAACCAGGCTGAACAGTTGATTTATCAGACTGAAAAGAATCTGGAAGAATATAAAGATAAGTTGGATGAAGGCGAAAAGAAATCCCTGGAAGATTCAGTGGCTAAAGTAAAAACAGCCAATGAAGGATCCAGTTCCGATGATCTTAAAGCTGCAATTGACGAGCTGAATACTGCTTGGAATGGCGTCGCTTCAAAAATGTATGAAGCAGCCAAAGAAGAAGGAGCTGCACCAGATGCGGAGGCACCTCAGGGTGAACCGAAATCAAAGTCTAAGAAAAAAGACGATGCTGAAATCGAAGATGCAGACTTTGAAGTTGTAGACTAAATTTCCGTCAAAAATCAAACTGAAAAAAGCGTTCCAACTTTGGGACGCTTTTTTTGTTTATGGAACTGAAGACACGTAACTTCATATGAGAGTCAAAGCGATTCATCTGATAATGAACAAACGCCAAACCATTTATTTAATCCTTGCCTTCGCAATTAGTATTGCGGGCTTTTTGCTTTTTAGACCAGGCGTTTGGCAAGATCGTATAGAATCCTACCTCAATGAACAAGTTAATGAGAAAGGGTGGACAATCGAGATCAACGATCTTTCTGGTCATTTATTTTCTACACTTTATTCTGAAAATGTTTCTCTTATTCATGAAAATGGTGCAACCGTATTTTTACCTAGTATAATGACGAGAATTAAAGTAGCACCTCTTTTAAAAGGCCGAATTGAAATCGACCAATTATCCGTTTCCCACGCGGCTATTCAACCCTATTTCAAGCCTAATGACGATTCTACTTCCATCGATTCGTTTAATTTTGCGCCAGAGAATATTCCTCTAAATATTCGCCAATTAAATGTGGATGGAAATATATACATCCCTTTTGATGACTCCAGTCGAACTGTTCATTTCTTGATTGCGGGAAGTGTGGGTGACGGTAAGGATGAAATGGTCATCGATTTACAGGAATTTGAAGTTTATTGTGCAAGTCCCAGAATTGACATAGTTATTAATAATATTAGTGGGAGTTTGTCATCTAAAGAGTTGGAAGTTGATATAAAAAATGCAATCATAAATGGGTTCAATGTGAGTGGTCATTTTGATTATGACAGAGGTGAAAAGTCTACCATTCGATCACAATTGGAATTGTCGGAATATGAAATTCCTACGCAAATATTTTCAAAGTTACCCCTCCAGCCAAATTTGTCTAAACTTTCGGCAACCTTTCATTTTGAATCTGATCTTACCCATTATGTGGGGGACCTGTTTATAAGGAATGATCTTGGGTTAGATATGGGTGGAAGTTTTGACCTTGTAAGGCATGCCGAATATTTTCGATTGGAATCCTTGGAATTGGCCGGTAATGATGCAAAATTTAAATTACAGGGATTATTTGAGGATAAAGGAAGATTCAATGGTACTGCTCAACTTGAAGCATTGGATGTGAGCCAATGGATTCTGGACCAACCCAAAACAAATTTATCTGGTTATGTTTTGGTCAATGGTGAAGCACATGAAACGACAATCACGTCCTTGGATATTAATGCTGAAATAAGTGAATCTTTACTATTTGACCGAGAGGCATCTTCATTTTCTGGTGGAATTTCCTATAAAGATTTTAAGTTGAACATTACCAATCCCATCACTATGTCAATTGGTCCTTCAATCGTGTCGGTAATTGGAACCACCAATTTTGAAGATAATTCGGTGAATCTCGAATTTAATCTCACTGATGCATCCACATTTTTAATTAATAATTTTTGGGCTGATTCATTATCTGGTGGTAGGGCAACTGGATCGCTAAAACTCAATGGTTCAATAGATACCTTAGGTGTATCAACAGACTTGGTTATTGTCGGTCTTGAGTATAATAATATATCTCTATCATCATTTGAATTGTTGGGTAATCTGGATAATTTAAATGCGTTTAGCGGTGGTGCTATAAAGGTAAAGTTTGGCAATGGCACATGGAATGAATATGGTTTTGAAAATGGGACTGGAGAATTTCAATTCAGAGAAGATGAGATCGAAATATCCAGTTTTGAATTGAAAAATGGCCAGGATTATCTCCAATTCAACGGGTCGGTAGAGCAAGATAGTATCCTTATTTTGGAACGATTCCAAATCGCCAACAAAGGGCATTATTTGATTAATCCAAGTCCCATAACCATCGTTAGTACGGATGACCGAATTTCTTTTGAACCATTTGAAATTCATATGGATGACGGTATAATTGAAGGTTTTATTAAAACCAATCCATTCCAAGGCCGCTTGAAATTCTCCAATGTTTCTACAGAATTATTAAAATTGGCCAACCGGGATTTTGGTTATGATTTGACCGGAGATATATTTGGTGAAGTGTCTATTGGGCAGGATTTAAATCCTGATGATGTGAGTTTGGACATAACTTTAAAAAATGGTGTAATAGCAAATCAACCCTTTGATGACTTTTATATTTCTTCATTATACCGAGATGGTATTTTACACTTGGAAGATTTAACACTAACGGATGGTGAAAAAACAGGCCTCCAAGTTACGGGGACCTTCCCAGTTAAAGCTGATTCCACCAAGCCGACAATGGTAGACGTCCAATCTAGTTTTAAAAATGTGGATTTAACTATTCTAACCCAATTCGCCCCAAAATGGGAAACCTTATTATTTGGTCAATTTACGGGCAATTTCAATATGGGTGGAAGCACCCAAAGAACACGTTTTGATTTGGAGGGAAAAATTGATAATACTTTCTTTGGTCCCATACCATTAGGGACTGTGAAAGGTGAGGCCCATTATTCAAATAAAAAACTGAAAATTAATCAATTTAGTTCAACATGGAATAACAATCTTCTAACTGGGAAAGCGTCATTACCCATTGATTATGACATTACATCTCCTAATGTGCAAAAATGGCATCCGGGGGCTGAATTAATGGTAAAGACAGAGGGGAATATCCATTCGGCCGTATTTTTATCAGAATATTTAGCCGAGACTGATTCCATCATTGGTGATATTAATATAAAATTGGATATTTCCGGACCTCCCGATGCATTGATGCGCAATGGTAGTATTCGTATTGTAAACGGAGAAATTTATACTGTTCTCATGGATGAACCCATACGCCAGATTTCCACCATGGGCAGTCTAAACGATAACCAATTGTCTATTCAATCATTCACTGGGAACATTTATGATTCTCATTCCAAGGTGGATGTCGACCAAAATTTCACCCTCAATGGCAGTATGGATTTCACCAAGTTTTTTGAACCTCGGTTTGATCTGCATGCCGTTGGTAATCAGGTATTTTTCCGTTCATTGAATGGTGATATTGAAGGATATGGTGATGTGGATGTAACAATTTCAGGAAAGGATACATTAGAGATCACCGGTGTGGTGGCTGCAAAAACAGGCGCTATTTATATGGAATTTTCCGGCGATGATGCACTTGAAGCTGTTGAAGAAAAGGGGCGGACGACTACCAATTATAATATTCGTTTTCCGATTGAAGATACATTTTCAATTCGAAATTCACAGATTGATGCGAAAATTTCCGGTGAAATAGCCATGTCTAAACAATTTGACGGTGATTGGAATTATTCCGGTGAAATCGAATTTGTTGAGGGTAAAATTTATTATTATCTTGGAGATGTTTTTGAGAATTTACAAGGTGTAATGACCCTGGACGGCCAAGGCTTTAACCCGACTTTGGATGTATCTGCATCCACAAGAATAGGAGATGCTGAAATCATGCTTGGCGTGTTTGGACCTTTTGATAATCCTGAATGGCGTTTCGAGAGTAATAAGGGTTATACGGAAAGCGATATTCTTCAGTTGCTAACATTTAACACTCGTGTTGCTGAAGAAGGATTCACTGCAGAAGGTCTTGGTACCCAAGCACAAACAATCCTTGGAGCATATTTAGAAAGACAATTAGAGCGGAATTTCGTCCGGGCTACGGGTTTAAAATCTGCTGGATTGATTGAAGATGTAGAGATATCCGGTTCAACAGATTATTTGAGCCAACGAGAGGGTGAAGAATTCAGCATCAGCGCCAAAGTAAATCAAAATTTTAGTTTTAGTTATCGCCGATCTTTTTCATTGCAAGGTGCTTATAAAAAGAAGGTGGGTGTAGAATATAAATTAAATCCTAATTTCTCCGTTATTGGAAATGTGGATGAGACGGGAAAAGTCCACATGAAGTTCCGCATTCGTCGAATCTACTAAATATCAATGCGAAAAATAATTTTATGCCTGGCGACAGCCGTCGCTACACTACCGCTGTCTGCTCAACAAGAGGAGATAGTATTAGTCAATACAGTAAATTTTATAGATAATAATTCATTCAATCAACGTGCATTAAGGGAGCAGATTGAGTTAAAACCATTGTCGGTTCTCAAATTTGCTCAAATTGAATTTGATCGAAGACTCCTCAAATTGGATGCAATCTCTATTAAAAAT
Source organism: Candidatus Neomarinimicrobiota bacterium (assembly GCA_018647265.1). Taxonomy (NCBI): domain Bacteria; kingdom Pseudomonadati; phylum Fidelibacterota; species Fidelibacterota bacterium. The sequence continues at coordinate 97,892 of JABGTK010000004.1, forward strand.
TTTTACAACTCAAACGGGTTTTTAGAAGCGACTGTAAAGGATTCTTTTTCTGTAAATGAGGATAAAGCAGATATATATTTTATAATCAATGAGGGTAATCGGTATTACCTGAATTCTGTAGAAATTATTGGACTTAAAACCTTAAAAGAAAAAAAGGTTATTTCATTATTGGGATTAAAGGAGGGTAGCCCTTATAACCCGGTGCAAATCAATACCAACCTTGCCATGGCCTATGAAGCCTTCCAGGAAGTGGGAAAGCTTTTTGCCCAAATAGATATTCAACAGGAAATAAAAGATTCAGTCAACCTTACAATCAAGATTAATGAAGGTGCAGATGTTTTTATTCATGAATCATGGGTTTCAGGGACAGAATTGATCGACTCCAGTTATGTCCGTCGGGAATTTGCTTTTAAAAAAGGTGATCTATTTCGAAAAAGCCTTATGGATAAAACAAAACGTACCCTCCTCCAGGCAGGATTCTTTTCTTCTGCTAGTCTTATTACACATCCTGTTATATCAGAGGTAGACAGCCTCATTAATATAGAAGTCCGCATGAAAGAATTTCAAAATCGGGGCGTTCAGGATATTGACTTCGGTTATGAGGATATCGAGTATGTCCCTGGGGTGAACTCAATGGTGGGTATGGGTGGGTCTGTACAGTGGTCAGATCGGATGATATTTGGTTCAAAAAATAGGTTTGATGCTCGTGGATCTGTTGTCATGCCAACTGAAGAAGGTTTTGTATATCCTCGCTTCAGTATTGATATTAAAATTTCAAACCAGCGTCCTTTCTCATTGAAATTGCCCACGCAAGTAAAAGTGTTCTATCAGCAGTTTAAAAATTTTGGTGATGAAGAAGGACCCTACGTGAGGCGGATTGGTTTACAGTATTCCAATATTTTTAGATGGAATCGTCAACGATCGTTTCTGGATGTTGGTATAAGATTAGAACGATTTGATGAATCGGATGAATTCAAGGATAACATTGAACAGCGAAAATTTAGTTTACATTTGCATCAGGATAATCGTGACAATCCTGTTTATCCTACAAAAGGAAATGTAATTGTATTTAAAATGGATGCTTTTGGAGGATGGCTTGGTGGCAATCGCTCTTATAGCAAGTACGATTTAGATTATAGGCAATATATATCTCCTTTGGAAAAGGTTACAATTGCCGGCCGAATAAATGCTGGTTTAATTACAGCTTGGACTGAAGCTTACGATCAATATGAAACAGTACTCTTTGAAAAATTTTATTTAGGAGGAAGCAACACCCTTCGAGCCTGGAAACCATTGCAATTCATGACATATAAATCGGAGGGAGGGGTCACTTTACCTCTTGGGATGACAGCCAAAGTTCTCTCCAATTTGGAAATAAGGTTTCCTCTCTTTTGGAGATTGGGAGGTGTGTTATTCTATGACGGTGGTTATATTTCTGATTCAATTGAATCTGTCCAATGGAAAGATCTTCAATGGAATAGGGGCATAGGAATTACCATTGATCTGCCTATTGGGCCAATTCGAATAGATTATGCCGAGAGTGAAGAGGATCCTACAATAAACCAAATTCATTTGGGATTTTTGTATTCCTTTTAATGGAACAAATAATATATCATATCGTAAGGTAGAATTCGAGGTGGTGGTAGCGAAAGATATCATATAAATTCACCGCCCTTAAATCAAAAGAAATCAAATGAAATCAAAACATATATTCATCTTATTTGTCGCCTTTGCCATATCTAGTTGCGGACTGTTTAAAACAGCTGATGACCTATTTTCCGAAGCTGAAATTAAACGCAATAGTGGCGAAGCCAAAGCGGCACTGGCGCTTCTGGAAAAAGTGATTTCAAAATATGGAGATGATGAGATTGCACCAGAAGCACAATATTTGATTGCTGAAATCTATTACAGGGATATGCGCGATTTTTCAAAAGCAATCGAAGAATATAGTACTCTTAGAAAATCTTATCCTGAGGACAGGCAAGTACCGTTTGCCCTTTTTATGGAGGGCTTTATTTATGCCAACATGCTGTCGGATTTTGCCCATGCTGAGTCCCACTATAACGAATTTTTAGAAATGTATGCGGAACATGAATTAGCAAAATCCGTATCATTTGAATTGAAATACCTTGGCCGAGATGTTAAGGATATCCCAGAACTCAAACACCTTACGAAGTAACACAATATGTCAGAATTCAGTCTATCAGAAATTAACGATCGAATCGTCAAAGAATCAGCGTTTATCGATCCCCTCCGCCAATCCGTGGGCGAAGTAATCGTCGGCCAGGATGAACTTATTAATAAAATTTTAATCGGTCTTCTTGCCAATGGTCACCTGCTGTTGGAAGGTGTTCCAGGGCTAGCCAAAACCTTAACGGTGAATACGCTTGCACAGGCCATTGCCACGGGATTTCAACGTATCCAGTTTACACCCGATATGCTTCCGGCAGATTTATTAGGAACATTGATCTTTAACCAAAAAACTGGTGCATTTGAAATTCGTAAAGGCCCCATTTTTTCTAATATAATTTTAGCGGATGAAATTAACCGTGCCCCATCAAAAGTTCAGAGCGCTTTGCTGGAGGCTATGCAGGAACGCCAAGTCACCATCGGTGAAGAAACATTTAAATTGGATGCGCCATTCCTTGTGTTAGCTACGCAGAATCCCATTGAGCAAGAGGGGACATACCCATTGCCAGAAGCGCAAGTGGATCGATTTATGATGAAGTTAAAGGTGGATTATCCTAAGAAGGATGAAGAACGGAAAATCCTTAGACAGGCGGCCAGGACTGGCCAATCAAAACCGATTAAACCTGCCGTCAAAGCAAAAGATATCCTCAATGCACAAAAAACAATAAATGATATTTATGTGGATGAAAAGGTAGAGGACTATGTTTTGAATTTAGTTTTTGCCACACGAAATCCTGATGAATTTGGATTGGGAGATTTATCTCAATTGATTGAGTATGGCGCCAGTCCCAGGGCCACAATAAACTTGATTCTTGCATCCAAGGCGCGGGCTTTTATAGAACATCGGGGTTATATCACCCCAGAAGATGTGCGTTATATTGGTAAAGATGTTTTACGCCATCGTGTCATTCTCACCTATGAAGCGGAAGCGGAAGAACTCACTTCTGAAGATGTTATTCAAAGACTTTTTGATTCAATCGAAATTCCGTAACCAAGGAAAAAGTAAAAAGGAGAAAAGAGAGGGAATTCCGAAACAGCTGTTTTTGCCCTAGAAGGACCACTTTACCCTTTTTCAATCTGCCCTAATCAATTAACCAATGATTCCAAAAGAGATACTACAAAAAGTCCGCCATATTGAGATTCGCACCAAAGGATTGGTGAATGACCTTTTCGGTGGTGAATACCATTCTGTCTTTAAGGGCCGTGGTATGACATTTTCTGAAGTCCGTGAATATACGCCCGGTGATGATATTCGCATGATCGATTGGAATGTAACTGCTCGTAGCAATGCACCTTTCGTTAAAATTTTTGAAGAAGAACGTGAACTGACCGTATTTCTCATGGTAGATGTAAGCCGTTCCGGTCATTTCGGTACAGTGGCCCAATTTAAATCCGAAATGGCGGCGGAGATTGCTGCCGTCCTGGGTTTTTCGGCCATCAAGAATAAAGATAAGGTGGGGCTCATTTTATTTTCCGATCATGTAGAAAAATATATTGCGCCTAAAAAAGACCGCTCACATATTCTACGAGTCGTGAGGGAAGTATTATTTCATGAACCGGAAGGGACGGGAACATCACTCCAATCCGGTTTAGATTTTCTCATGAATGTGGCCAAACGCAAAGCAGTGGTTTTTCTCATTTCTGATTTTCTGGATGATGGCTATTGGAAATCCCTTAAACTGGCTAACAAAAAGCACGATATGATCGGAATCCGGATTACGGATCCAGCGGAGGAAAATTTACCGAATTTAGGATTAATTAAAGTCCATGACCCTGAAACGGGGGAGCAGTTTTGGGCCGATATGTCCTCTGAAAGTGAACGGAAAGATTTTTCAAATTCCATTAAGGAAAAATGGGAAAATTTTGAAAATGAGTGTGGCCGTAGTCGATTTGATGTAATCAATGTAGGGACTGATAAAGATTATGTAGAACCACTTATGACTTATTTCCGCCGTAGGGAAAAACGGTATTAGCTCCGTGGGAAAAATAACATATATAGGTCTGATTCTCTTAATTGCTTGTAGTCAGGATCAACCATCCAAATCAGTAGAAATGATAGTTGAATTGGATACCACCTATACCACTATTGGTAGTCCTGTTACTTATGCCGTTATGGTTCGTGCACCAAAAGATAAGATTATTCAATTCCCTGAATGGGTATTGGAAGATCCTTTGGAGATTCGGTCCTTTTCTATTTATGATGAAGATATGGGTCGCCTAGGCAAATTTGAATTGGTATTCTGGGATACTGGAAAAGTGGCTATTCCTGGGGTGACAGTTTCTGTTTTAAATGCTGATAGTACTTTCGCGTATGAAATGAGCGCCGATTCCATGTTTATTGAAGTAGTTTCTATCACCGAGCAAGACCCAAGTTATAAACAATCCGGTGGCGGCATAATGCCCATCAAAGATCCGGTGCCGGTAAGATTTCCACTCCCTTGGCAAACCATTATGCTAGTTTTGATATTGGTGGCCCTTCTGGTGGGTATCGTGTTTATTTGGAAAAAGCGACAGAAATTGGAAATCTCATTCGAAGATAAACCGGAATTTTTAGAAGAGCCGGATACGGTTGCATTACAAAAGTTGGATGAATTGAATCAGTCCGATATTTTGGACAAAGGGGATATTAAAGAATTTTATGCACGCCTTTCCCTGATCCTTAGGGAGTATACGGAAAGCAGTCTCTACATACGTACTTTGGAAATGACTACAGAAGAAATTCGGACCCATCGCTCTGGATTTCCCTATACTGATTCTCAATTAGAAACCTATCTCAATATCCTCTCTGGGGCGGACATGGCTAAATATGCCAAACATATAGCCGCTTTAGATCAATGTGCGAATGATCTCACAAATTCCCAGGTTTTGGTTAAAGACACTGTTCAATACTGGAAGATTGAATCAATCTCTTGAGAAAACTCTCCTCGATATACTTATTCTAGATTGTAAATTCCCCGGCTAATTAAGGGAGAAAAATGGCAACCACATCAGATATTAAAAACGGTGCAGTTATTTTGCACAAAAATAAACGCATGCGCGTTATAGAATTCCTCCATGTAAAACCAGGTAAAGGTCCCGCCTTTGTCCGCACCAAACTGAAGGATATTGCTTCAGGGAAAATTTTTGACGAAACATTCAACGCAGGTATGAAACTATCTTTCCTGAAAATTGAAGCAAAAACAATGCAGTTTCTTTATGAAGATGGTGATTCCCATATTTTTATGGATAATTTCACTTATGACCAAATTAATGTAATGAATGATTTAGTGGGAAATGCAAAAAGGTTTCTCAAGGGTGGTATGAATGTTGATATTCTTTTTGATGAAGAAGAAGTTTTGGATATTCGTATGCCGGCCCACGTTCAATTAGAAGTAACTCAAACGGATCCGGGCTTAAAAGGAAACACTGCCACAGGAGCCACTAAACCGGCTACTGTGGAGACTGGATACACTGTTCAGGTACCTTTATTTATCAATGAAGGTGAAGTGTTAAAAATTGACACACGGTCCGGAGAATATATTGAACGTGTGAAATCTTAATCGTAGTTTCAACCGTTATACATAAATATTGAAGGTAAAACATGTGGCAAGATAAACTTAAAGAAATAATCTATTTATTAGAAAACAGTAATGTTAATGAAATTGATGTCAACTTTTGGGGTCGTCGTTTTCGCGTTGTAAAATCGGCAGGTGTAAGTTCCGCGCCGTCCGTTGTTCATGCTCCCGCTGCTCCTATCGCGCCGCCGGCATCTTCTTCTCCCGAAGCAACAGCACCTGAGGAAGAAGTAGTTAGTGGAGAAGAAATATTATCCCCCATGCCGGGAACATATTACAAATCTCCGTCTCCCGATTTAGATGCATTTGTTAAAGTCGGTGATTCAGTTTCAGAAGGGGATACCCTTTGTATCATCGAAGCCATGAAGATTATGAATGAAATTGAGGCTGAAACAAACGGTACCATTACCAAGATCTTTATGGATGATGGGCAAGCTGTGGAATATAACCAACCCTTATTTGTGATTGATCCTTCCTGATTTAACCTCAGAATCGGTATGTACAAAAAAATACTAATCGCCAACCGTGGTGAAATTGCACTTCGAATCATCCGTGCCTGCCACGAGTTAGGATTAAAATCTGTTGCTGTATACTCCACTGCAGATAAATATTCCCTCCATGTGAAATTTGCAGACGAAGCTGTATGCATTGGCCCGCCCCCAAGTGTTGAATCCTATTTGAATATTCCGCGTATCATTGCAGCGGGCCAAATCACCAACGCTGATGCGATTCATCCGGGATACGGTTTTTTAGCTGAGAATGCAGATTTTTCTAAAATCTGCGAAGATAATGGATTTGCCTTTATAGGACCCTCAGCTGAGATTATTAACGCCATGGGAAATAAAGCTCAGGCAAAAAAGACAATGAAAGCATCTGGTGTACCCGTCATCCCCGGAAATGTTGGTGTTTTGAAGGATGCAGAAGAAGCGCGTGAATTGGCCAACGAAATGGGTTATCCTGTAATGCTTAAGGCATCAGCCGGTGGTGGTGGTAAAGGAATGCGACTCGTCCATGAAGAAAGTGAAGTAATTAATTCCTATAACATGGCCAGTTCAGAGTCACTTACTTCTTTTAATAATGGGGACATGTATATAGAAAAATTCGTCGAAAATCCCCGCCATATTGAAATTCAGATTTTAGCCGATGCCTATGGGAATGTAGTAAGCTTGGGTGAACGTGAATGTTCAATTCAAAGACGTCATCAAAAATTACTGGAAGAATCGCCCTCCGCTGCTGTAGATGAAGATCTTCGTAAACGAATGGGAGATGCGGCTATTTCTGGCGCCAAAGCGGTGAATTATGTGGGTGTGGGTACCGTTGAATTTCTGTTAGATAAAAATAAAGATTTCTATTTTATGGAAATGAATACCCGAATCCAGGTGGAGCATCCCATTACAGAGATGGTCACTGGTGCAGATTTGATCAAGTGGCAAATTCGAACCCATGCGGGCGATAAATTTCCCGATTATTTATATAATATGAAACTGCGGGGCCATTCCATTGAATGCAGGATTAATGCAGAAAACCCCGATATGAATTTTGCCCCTTCGCCCATGCCAATCACCAGTTATCACATGCCTGGTGGCAAGGGTGTACGGGTTGATTCCCATGCTTATGCCGGTTATGAAATTCCGTCTCATTACGATTCTCTCATTGGAAAATTAATTGTCCATTCACCAACAAGGGAAGCGGCCATTAACAGGATGGAACGTGCTCTGGAAGAAACAATTATTGAGGGACCAAAAACGACAATCCCTTTTCACCAGGCTATTATGAAAGATGAAAAATTTCGTTCGGGAGAATTCGATACGAGTTTTTTAGAAACATTTGAATACAAAAAAGAGGTTAAAGAAGAATGAGTCTTCCACAGGATTTAAAATATACCAAAGAACATGAATGGATAAAGATTGATGGTGAGAATGTAACCATTGGCATCACTGACCATGCCCAGGGAGAATTAGGTGATATCATTTTTATTGAATTTCCCGATGTAGATCAAAAGATTGAAAAAGATGAACCCTTCGGCACCATCGAAGCTGTTAAAACTGTTGCAGATTTATTTGCGCCGGTTAGCGGCACGGTTACTGAAATAAACGAAAGTTTAGAAGACAGTCCTGAAACAGTGAATGAAGATGCTTTCGGTGAAGGATGGATTGTAAAAGTTTCCGTTTCTGATGCTGGTGAATTAGATGAACTGCTCACAGTTGACCAATACGCTGAATTGATCGGTTAATCATGCTTGATGTAAAAGGTATTATCCAGGACAGCGCTAATGTAAAAGTAGCCATGCTTACCCATTGCGCTAATGATATTTCAAATGCTTCACAAATGATGATTAATGCGGCGAAAATGGGTAAAAAAATATTATGGTGTGGTAATGGTGGTTCAGCTGCGGATGCGCAGCACATGGCTGCAGAACTTATGGGTGGACTCCGTGACCACGATCGTCCAGCCATTGCGTCTATTGCACTCACAACAGACTCATCTTTTGTCACAGCTTGGGCCAACGATACAGACTATGAATCTATATTTTCCCGCCAGATAGAAGGATTGGGAAATGCAGGAGATGTGTTGGTGGCTATTTCTACCAGTGGAAATTCTGCCAATGTGATTCGCGCTATTAATGAAGCCAAATCGAAGGGAATTCATGTAATTGTTTTAACAGGAAAATCCGGCGGTAAAATGGCAGACGTGGGCGATGTAACAATTTGTATTCCAAGCGACGATACCCAGCGAATTCAAGAAGGTCACTTATTGGCTGAACACATAATGTGCGAATCTGTCGAAGCGGCAATCCTGGCGGGATAAATGGAAAATTATCTCCGGGACTATATGGTCATGCTAAAGGTCGAACGGAATTTGGCCAAAAATTCTTTAGAATCCTATTTACGGGATTTGAAGCAATACCATCATTTTTTAGAATCTGATCTTGGTTTAACGACTGTACTTAATGTTACAATGGGACATATTCGTTCTTACATTCGCCAATTAAATGATAAAGGATTGGCAGCTAATTCTATTAAACGTGCCATATCTTCAATCCGCACTTACCATAATTTTTTATCGGCAGAAGGCCATATTAATGATAATCCTGCCCAACTTCTTGATACACCCAAAATTCCACGGAAATTGCCTAATGTGCTTACAATTCAAGAGATAGATGTTATCTTGAGCATAATTCCCAAAAAGGCGCCTATGGCACTTCGGGATTTGGCCATTTTTGAATTAATGTATTCCTGCGGTTTGCGAGTGACGGAACTTTGTGATCTGAAGACCACTGAAATTTTATGGGATTCAGAAATGATCCGTGTTCAAGGAAAGGGAGAAAAGCAGCGTTTTATTCCAATTGGCCCAATTGCCCGGGAAAATTTGAAAAATTATATTAACCATGAACGACCGTCATTGGTAGATAAAAATCCAAATACTGCTGAAGTATTTTTGAGCAGAAATGGTCGGAAACTAACACGGATGATGATTTGGATATTGCTTAAAAAATGGACAAACGCTGCAGAAATTAACAAAGAAGTAAGTCCACACACGCTGAGACATTCTTTTGCCACCCATCTTTTGGAGGGCGGCGCTGACCTTCGATCCGTCCAAGAAATGCTGGGACATACTGATATTGCCACCACCCAGGTGTATACCCATTTGGACAAAGAACATTTAAAAGAAGTGCATCGCACATTTCACCCGAGGTTTGATTAATGCTATTTCGTTTACCGCCAGAAGTACTCATTATGCTGATTCCGGTGCTTTTATTTGCACTGGTTTTTCATGAATTTTCCCATGGATGGGTGGCTAATAAACTAGGCGACCCTACAGCCAAATATGCCGGCAGACTGACGCTGAACCCTATGGCACATTTGGATATGTTTGGTACACTCATGATACTTTTTGTGGGATTTGGCTGGGCCAAACCTGTCCCGGTGGATTCACGTTATTTGGCCAATCCCCGAACGGATATGATGAAAATCGCTTTTGCCGGTCCTGCAGCAAATTTACTATTGGCATTCGTAGGTGGTACATTGATCCGGATGACTGGTTATATGGGTTCCTTCACTTCGATGCTTATGATGTTTACCCAGATTAATATAATGTTGGCCGTATTCAATATGATTCCAATTCCACCATTAGATGGTTCCCAAATATTCTCAGGATTGATGATAAGGAAAAATCCGAATTTAGTTTATAAACTCCAGACCTTCGGCCCACAGATATTAATGGGCTTAATCTTATTTGGCATGTTTACCAATATTTCTCCCATTTGGATGGTGATGAGTCCATTCGTTAATTTTTTCATGTTCTTATTTGCTGGTATGTAATGGATCGGTTTTTCAAAAATTTAATTGAACCGAGAAGGTCAAAACGATCTTTATTCGGAACAATCGCCACCTTGATCGTGGTCATATTTCTTATAAATTATTTAATCCAAATTGCTCAGGGCGGATAGATGAAACTGGTTGAATGTGTCCCCAATTTTAGTGAAGGCAGAGATTTCACCAAAATCAAAACCATAACGAATGCGATTAAAGCTGTAGACGGTATTACAGTACTGGATGTGGATCCCGGCGCCGATACTAACCGTACTGTGGTCACCTTTGTCGGCGAACCGAATACGGTGGCGGAAGCAGCGTTTCAAGGAATAAAAACTGCTTCTGAAGTTATTGATATGAGTCAACATTCTGGTACACATCCAAGAATGGGCGCCACAGATGTGTGTCCATTTATTCCTGTGAGTGGTGTGACAATTGAGGAATGTATCGAATTGTCAAAACAAGTGGGTCAACGAGTTGGCGAAGAATTGGGAATCCCAGTTTATCTGTATGAAAAATCTGCACAAAAACCGGATAGGGAAAAATTGCCCACCATCCGAAAAGGGGAATACGAGGGACTATCAGAAAAATTAAAAGATAAGAATTGGCGGCCGGATTTTGGACCTGAAACGCTCCATGTAAAAGCAGGTGCAATAGTAATGGGCTGTCGGGAATTCCTTATTGCCTACAACATTAATCTCAATACAAAAGACCACCGTTTAGCTACGGACATTGCTTTTGAATTAAGAGAAGCTGGACGGAGTAAGCGGACACCCAATCCAAATTCTAAAAACTTATTAGATGGTGAAATTGTCCGAAACGATGATGGCTCAGCAGTAAAGGTTCCTGGCATGTTTAAATATGTGAAAGGAATTGGCTGGTATGTAGATGCGTTCAACCGTGCTCAGATTTCCATTAATTTTAATAATTATAAAGTTTCTACAATTCATGATGTTTATGACGCTGCATGTAAACTGGCCGAGGTACGAGGCATAAGAGTTACGGGAAGTGAATTGGTAGGACTCATCCCATTGGAAGCGATGATTATGGCGGGGAGACATTATTTACAGAAGCAAAATAGATCCATTGGTGTGCCTGAAACTGATATTGTAGAATGTGCCGTCCAGTCTTTAGGACTAAATGATGTGACTGAATTTAATCCCGAGGAAAAGATCATTGATTATGCAGTTCAATCTGAGGATCGTCCATTAATGTCATTGGTCGGAAAAAACTTTGTGGAAGAATTATCTACCAATAGTCCAGCGCCTGGTGGTGGGTCAGTATCAGCTTTGGCTGGTGCATTAGGGGCGGCCTTGGCATCCATGGTGGCAGCATTAACCCACGAGAAAAAAGAAATGCTGAACAGCAAACCAGAAATGGATGAGATTGGCGTAGAGGCACAAGCACTCAAAGATAGATTATCCTTTTTGGTCGATGAAGATACGAATGCCTTTAACAAGGTAATGGACGCAAATCGAATGTCAGCTACAACGAATGAAGAACGAATGGCTAAAGAAAAAGCGGTAGAAAACTCGAATAAATATGCCATAGATATTCCCTTAGAGACGGCGGAAAAATGTTATCGTGTTATAGAAATAGCAGAAGTGTTGGTAGAAAAGGGGAATCCAAATTCAGTGAGCGATGGGGGGGTAGCGGCAGAAGTCGGTTTGGCAGGCGTACGGGGCGCATCCATGAATGTGCTAATCAACTTACCCGGTGTGGTGGATGAAGCCTATTGCGATGAAAAAAGAAGGGCTGTAGAAATATTAATCCAAAAGGCTGAAGCCAAGCATAAAGTGGTCTTTGACAAAACTCATAGTAAAATTAAAAGTTGAAACTAAAAAAATGAGAAAAATTGGTTTCAGGTTTCAGGCTCCAAATTTCAATTCTAAACAACATGATTAAACAATTATCAGAAGATTTACGCAATAAGATCTCTGCCGGAGAAGTGGTAGAACGTCCCGCTTCGGTGGTAAAGGAATTGGTGGAAAACAGTCTCGATGCAGGCGCTACGGAAATTTCAATTGTTGTAGAAAAGGGAGGTCAACAACTAATTCAGGTTTCGGACAATGGTTCCGGAATAAATTCGGCCGAATTACCCATCGCTTTTGAACGCTACACCACAAGTAAGATCGGCTCAATGGATGATTTGTTTAATATTGACACCCTGGGGTTCCGTGGAGAAGCATTAGCCAGTATTGCATCTGTTTCTGAAGTAAATATTGTATCGGCGAATAGAAGTGGCGATGGGGCTGAAATGTCCATTTTAAATGGTAAATTGGGTGAAGTTCAACCAGCGCCGGCGGTACAAGGCACATCCGTTACAATTCGAAATTTATTTTATAATACACCGGCTCGCAAAAAATTTCTTAAAAGCCCCCGCATGGAATTCCGCAAAGTGGTAGAAATGGTGCGGCGATTTTCTCTTTCTTACCCCGATCGTGCCTTTAAACTGGTTTCCGATAATCGGGATATTATGAACCTTCTGCCTGAAGATTTAGAAAACAGGATTGTCCATGTAATGGATCCCGCCTATCGGGATCAACTGTTGCCGGTGAATTTCACCAAAGGAGATTATTCAATTTCAGGATTTGTGGGGAATCTCAATTTGATCCGCACCCGTCCCGGTGAACAGTATATCTTTTTAAATGACCGCTTTATCCAGAATCGATTGATGAATTCCGGTGTTTATGGCGCCTATAAATCCATTATTAATCGTGGAGAATTTCCATTTTTTGCTCTCAATATTAGTGTGCCCCACGATCAAGTGGATGTTAATGTTCATCCGATGAAAACGGAAGTCCGTTTTAAGGATGAGTGGCGAATCTACCATGTATTGAAATCTGCAATCGAAGAAGCATTGACCCCAATTTTAAATACAATTCCTGATTTTGAAAAACCGAAATTTGGAGGAAAATTTGATTTTCCCACCACATTTACGCCCCAAGAAGGGCAGTTGAATCCTGATCAGGAAGGACTTCCTCTTTCATTCTCTGGCACAGAATCTGCTATCAAATTTCAACCGGCAGTGGATCGAGCCAAATCTTATGCATCTCAATTAGCCAATCGGCCGGAACCGGATTCGGGTAAAGTGGATTTGGAAAATATCTGGCAAGTCCATTCAAAATATATTGTGTCGCCTATCTCAAGTGGATTGGTAATTATCGACCAGCATGTGGCTCACGAACGTGTCCTTTATGAAGAGGCGATGGCGGCTTTTGATGCCAATGCAATGGCAGCCCAGACTTTGTTATTTCCTGAAGAGATGGAATTCTCTCCCGATGATTATTCAGTCCTTCTAGATGTATTACCCTATTTAGAAAAAATGGGTTTTCGCATGAAGGAGTTCGGAGAGAATACAGTTATGATTGAAGCTATTCCATCAGAAATGTCATGGGGGAATGAGAAGAATATTATTCGTGAAATGTTGGATAATTTTCAAGAGACTCAAAAGAAAAACGTATCTTTCCAGGAAGCATTGGCGGCAAGTTTTTCCTGTAAGGCAGCAGTGAAGGCAGGGGACGTTTTAAATATTAATGAAATGCGTGAATTGGTGAATCGATTATTCGGTACCAAACATCCATATTACTGTCCTCATGGCAGACCGATTATTGTTCAGTTATCTATGGATGAACTGGACCGCCGCTTCGAGCGGATTTAATTTTATTTCTTACATAAGACGAATTAATCTATTTATAAATAACGATGTTTAGATATATCTATAGTGCTATGTTGTTTTAATGATTAAAAACATTCAACTCCAAGTCCTTCCTGAAGTCGCTGAAAATTCTGATCAATTATTAAAAGTCGTTTCAAAAAGAATCAACACTGAAATCTCGGATATAATGCATATCCAGATTTTAAAACGATCTATTGATGCAAGGCAAAAAGTAACAAAAATCAATTTAATTGTTGATGTCTTTATTCATGAAGCATTTAAAGAAAAACGAGAAAATATACCCGATTATAAAGATGTAAGTCATGAGGATGGTGTCATCATTGTTGGGGCCGGACCTGCGGGGCTTTTTGCTGCATTAAAACTTATTGAAAGGGGAATTAAACCCATTATCCTTGAAAGAGGAAAAGAGGTAAAAAGCAGGAGAAAAGATATAGCGAATTTAACAAAACAACATATTGTTAACGAGGACTCAAACTATTGTTTTGGCGAAGGAGGTGCCGGTACTTTCTCTGATGGTAAATTATATACTAGAAGTAAAAAAAGAGGCGATGTAAATGTAATCTTAGATATTTTAGTCCAATTTGGTGCCTCGCCAGAAATTAGAGTAGATGCTCATCCACATATTGGTACAAATAAATTACCAAAAATTATTCAAGCCATTAGGGAGGCTATAATTGAATTTGGGGGCGAAGTATTATTTAATAGTAGAGTAACAGATATTATTATTAAAAATAATGCTGTAAATGGTGTTGTATTACAAAATGGAACGGAAATTGATTCTAATAAAATAATTTTAGCCACGGGACATTCAGCCAGAGATATCTTTGAATTATTATATAGAAAAGGAATTGAGATAGAAGCTAAAGCATTTGCAATGGGTGTTAGGGTTGAACATTCTCAAGAGCTTATTGATCAAATACAATACAAGTGTAAAAATAGAGGAGAATATTTACCGCCGGCATCCTACTCAATTGTGAAGCAAGTAAACGGTAGAGGTGTTTATTCATTTTGCATGTGCCCAGGGGGTATAATTGCGCCTTGTGCAACAGGTCCTGGTGAAGTTGTAACCAATGGTTGGTCGCCATCGAGAAGAGATTATGAAACATCTAATTCAGGTATTGTTGTAGAACTCAATGTTAAAGATTTTGCTAAATATAATGAACATGGTCCATTGGCGGGTATGTATTTTCAGAAAGAAATAGAGCAAAGGGCTTGGAGAATGGGTGGAGAAACACAAAACGTTCCAGCACAGCGGTTAGTTGATTTTACCCAAAATAAGTTGTCAGGTGATATTCCGAAGACTTCATATTTCCCCGGAACAACATCAACTAAATTAAGTGAAGTATTTCCATCATTTATTTATCAAAACTTGCAAGAAGGGTTTAAGCATTTTGGAAAACAAATGAAGGGCTATTTGACCAATGAGGCCATCGTCCATGCACCCGAAAGTAGAACATCTTCTCCGGTGAGGATTCCACGGGATAAAAACACTTTGCAACACCCACAAATAAAAGGGTTATTTCCTTGTGGTGAAGGTGCGGGATATGCCGGCGGAATTATTTCAGCAGCAATTGATGGTGTGAAATGTGCTGAACAATGTTAATCATTTATCTTTTGGGATTTATATAAAACAAATTATATAATTTAATTTTTCTTTTTTATTGATATAATATCAATCGCATCTTTCTTTTGATAAGAAGGTGCATCACCGCATAAATATTCTAACATTTTGTTCGGCAAAGAATACTCAATTATAACAGTAGTTTTATGATTTTCTTTAAACTCTGCTCCAATATTTGATTCGTTAAAAGGCTTATATGTTTTACCATTCAGTTCAACAGAAAAGCCGCAACCATCTGATGCGTATTCACCATCCCAAATTAAAATAGCTTCAGATAATTCTTGTGCATCATCTTTATCTTCACAAGCAAATAGTAAAAAGAAGAATGTCAAAAATCGGATTAATATGGGTTGGGTTTTCCAGCTCAATTATTTATCCGCTCTAATTTTTTATACTCTGGTAACCAGTAGGCTGCACCCCAAACCAATGATTGTATAATGGCACTATTTTTATTGGGTGATGCATGAATAACCTTTTGTGCAAATGGCGTAAATATTTCAAGTAAATGTGCGACTAAAAAAAGTGGTAATGTCCATTTTAATAAAAAATTATACTTACCCATTATGGATATAAAGTAGCTGAGTACTGAAATAACATATAC
>JABGTK010000005.1 GCA_018647265.1 Candidatus Neomarinimicrobiota bacterium
GGAACCAAATGACCGATGATATAGCCAATAATTATTCCGATCAATAAAGCCAAGGTAAGAACTCTGGATTTGGTGAATTCCCTGCGGTAGCCTTTTTTTATTGCTACCGCCCCCACAAAATAACCGAGTGCATTCAATATCCAAAAAAAGGGGATTGCAAAAATCTTAATTATAAAAGGTCCAACCAGTGGAACCATTGCGATTATAGCTGCTAGCCCTGCAAAGGCCTGGGTGAAAACACCAATAACCAGTGTACCAAAAACAACAAATTTTTTATCAATTCCGAATTTTAGTGCAATAGCAATGACAAGGACAATACCGGTCCAAATAAGGATTTGTCGGCCATATGTTTTGAAAAAAGGTTGTTTACTCATGGTCAATTAGAATATCGTAAGGGAATCCGTAAGCCGTCATAGTTACCCGGATTATACGACGATTTCCATTTCGTTCCACCCAGATTTGACGAACCTTATTAGGGTCAGAGATGTATTTCATTAAACGATCTGTTGTTTCTAAAAAACCATCAGTCTCATCAATATTTTCAATATCCATACGAAAATTATCACACAATATATTTGTATTCCCAATTTTAACTGTTTCAGTTCCCGCCCATAAGAATCGGCCCCGCATTTGCTTTCCCTCATGATCCAGATTGAACCACTTTGTGTCAATAGTTTCTTGAGATTGCCTAGCGATGCGAACAAACATGGTGAACATAGTTTGAGTGGAATCATTTCTATTTTGAGATTCTTTTCCATATTTCAATAAACTATTTTCAAGTTTCATTAAAGTAGACTGCTTAATGTCATCCTGTTTGATTTTTTTATGGAATGATTTGAGTCCGAAATGGGTCGAGTCAAAATGGGTGGAATAGGAATTTATTGTGGGCCAAATCATATCAAGAATACCCACAGTTTCAAATGTCAATGAAACGGAATCTGCCCGGAGTTTATATTCTGCTTTTGCCACAGGGAATCCATACACATTGGCAGAATACATCTGCGCCAATGCATAGTTAGATAAAAGGAAAAAGAGAGAAATCCTGCCCATGACAGATAAACTCAGGTAATTACGAGCAATGAACCGGCGATCAAAAAGTAAAGTGTAACGCCAAGAATATCAATAGCTGTGGTTACAAAAGGACCAGTGGCAATGGCAGGGTCAATGTCGAACCGGTTCAGTATAAGGGGAACCATTGAACCGATAGTTGCAGCAATAATCATTGAAAAACAAATACTGAGACCTACGACCACGCCTAACATGGGAGATGCATCTAGGAAACGAAATATGGCAAAAAGACCCAAAAGTATTCCATATAGAATACCAAGGATTAACCCAACGCGGATTTCTTTAAATAAAATTTTTGTTGAATTTTCAAATCCCACACGTCCTGTTGCTAAACCACGAACAATAATTGTGGATGACTGGGTTCCGATATTTCCACCCATCCCCATAATGACGGGGATAAATGCAGCTAAGGCAATTGTACTTTCAAGAATATTATTAAAAATGCCAATAATGAATGCTGCGCCGATACCGCCGACCCAACTGGCAAAAAGCCAAGGAAGACGCATACGGGCATTTTCCCATGAAGATTTTAATAGAATCTCTCGGTCTTTCCCGGCACCAACCATTTGTAAAAAATCTTCTGTGGCTTCTTCTCGGATGATATCCACAACTTCATCAACCGTAACGATCCCTAATAATTGTTCATCATCATCCACAACCGGGACGGCGAGAAAATTATATTGAGATACAATTCGGGCTACTTCTTCTTGGTCTGTTTCAGGCCGGACTGCATGAACCTTTCGGGACATAATATCTTTAAGCATTGCATCTCCCGGTGTTGTCACCAAATCCCGTAGAGAGACTACGCCATTTAAACGGCCATCATCATCAAGGGCATAGAGATAAAAGACCATTTCTGCGTCTTCTTGATCTTGAAGGGCAACAATTGCGTCCCGGGCTTTTGTTTCTTCATGAAGCGTAAAAATATCGGTATACATGAGAATTCCGGCGCTGTCTTCCGGGTAAGCCATCATTTCTTCAAGCTCTTCTTGCTCTTCCGCCTGGAGTAAATCAATTACAGCGGTAGAGTATTCCTCTTCCACCAATCCCATGAGGTAAGCCTGCTCATTAGAGCTTGCTTCTTCTAGGATGGATGCAATTCGAGAAGGCTCATCCTGCTCTAATAAACGGACAACAATTGATTCATCTAATTCTCCTAAGAATTCAACCGTCTCTTCGGTAGGAGTCATATAACCAAATATTGTATCTTGCTCTCCATCATTGAAATAACGAAAGATGAGGGCCATATCAGCCGGGTGAGTTCTTTCAATCAGTTTAATAATATTGGTTTTGGCATGTCGCCGGAGAAGTCGCCGAAAAGTATCTCGCATGAGAGTAATTTCGGAGCCAAACATTTCTTTTTTCATTTTAATTCTCCTGCCCCATTTTTAATTGTTTAAACCCGAGCCAAAAAAGGGTTCCACCGATTATCAGTATTATAGGATTTATATGTCCATGCCACAGAATGAGGGATTCAAATGAATCTCCCATAGATGTGAAAAATAAAGATGTACCATTAATTATCACATGAAAAATGATACACGGTATAACAGAATTTGTCTTCCAAGCTAAAAAGCCAAGAAGGACACCCAAAAAATAAATTTGAATCATCCAATAGGGATTAAAGTGAATCACGGCAAAAAAGAGGCTTGAGAAAAGAATTGCCCGGGTAATGTCACCCCAAGCGCTTTCTAGATATTTTTGCAGGAATCCTCGGAAAAGAATTTCTTCTCCAACCGGAGCGAGAATGACAATTGTAAAAATGAGCAGCGCCAAAGATAGAGGGTTATCCGGTGTTAGCATGGCTTCAACTTGGAGGAATGAATCGGGCATAGGAATAACCATATCAACCAATAAGTTTATTTCATCTGAGAGAATCACGGCTCCCAATGAAAGTAAAACGGTTGAAACCAGTGTTTTGTTGGATACAGCATTCAACCGCAAAGATTTGGCGATTGGATATTTTTTTCGCAGCAAAAAAACCATCACCGGAACAACCAAAAAGCCTTGACCGATGAACATAGCGAAATAAGTTTGGATGCCGGGCTTAGCGCCAGAAAGGATAGACGGATCCAGTGCGCCAAATATCGATCCGATAATTAGTGCCGAAAGGACCGATAGAAAAACGATCCCGAACGCAAACCGTACTGAAAGGGTCTGGTTCATGAGGGTCTGAATCTTTCAATTTCATAAGTATAGAATTTACGGCAATCTATCAACACAGAGAAACAATCGGTTATTTTGTTAAATGGTTGAGAAGAATGCCCATTGCAACACCCACATTGAGGGATTCGCCAGTCCCAATCTTTGGAATTGCCATTGTTTCGTCCAGAACCGATTTTATATTTTCACTTATTCCATGGGCCTCATTACCCATAACCAAGCACCATTTTTCTGGAAAAGAGCCTAAAGGTTCAATGGCTGCTCCCCGATGGTCTGCGCCAATGATAGTATAATTATTTAATGTGTGAATCTCTAAGTGCCCTATCCACGAGAGTTGAAAGTGCGCTCCCATAGAACTACGAACTACCTTAGGATTAAAAGGATCAACGCATCCATCAGAAAGAACCATTTGATCAATTCCAAACCAAACAGCAGTTCTTAATATAGTGCCCATATTTCCCGGATCAGAAATATGGTCCAAATAAATAAAATTTTGATTCAAATCGGGATTATCAAATTGGGGAATTTTACATACCGCCAGAATGCCGGAAGGAGAGATAGAAGGGGATAAGCGTTTTATATCTTCTTCGGAAATGATTTCTGGATTGACTGCCTTTATTATGTCAGGATTATTTTGGGAAAAAGATTCTGTTGAAACACTTATTTTAAAATGTGCTTTTTTAGTAAGGGCATCTTTTATAGATCGGACTCCTTCAATGATAAAAAGGCCATGCTGCTCCCGAAACTTTTTTTGATGAAGGGAGCGAATTAACTTATTTTGGCTTTGGCTAATCATTCGCTTTTGTACAAAATTTCACCATTTACAATTGTGTAAAGAACTTTGGTGTCTAAAATTTTATCCTCGGGGATGGTGATAATATTCTGAGATAGGACCGTAAAATCAGCATATTTTCCTACCTCAATGGATCCTTTGATATCTTCTTCAAAAGCGCCATAGGCAGCATTGATAGTATAGCTTTTTAGCGCTTCTAATCGGGTCATTTTTTGGCTTGGTTCAAACCCACCCTTTGGTTTCCCCTTAAGTGTTCTTCGTGATACACTAGCATAAAAAGATGCAATTGGGTCAATCGGCTCCACGGGAACATCGGTACCATTTATGATAATAGCTCCCGTATCCATGAGGTTTCGCCAGACGTAGGCTCCCTCAATAATACGTTTTTTCCCAAGGCGGATAATGGCCCAAGATCGATCTGAGGAAAGGTGAATTCCTTGCATGGAAGCAATTACACCCAATTTACCAAAACGTGGAATATCTGCAGGATTAATATGTTGGGCGTGTTCAATTCGCCATCGGTGGTCATAGGCCTTCACAGAATTTTCTTCGAATGCTTTTTGAAATTGGTCCAAAACTTCTCTGTTTGCGCGGTCGCCAATGGCATGAGCGTTTACTTGGAAACCGTTGACCAAACCGTCTGTGGCTACCTCGTATACATATTCCATGGATTGGGTCGCCATGCCGGTATGTCCAGGGCGATCTGTATAGTCTTCTAAAAGCCAAGCGCCTCTAGAACCGAGAGCACCATCGGCATTTAGCTTAATAGATCGGATGGTGAGATGGCCATTCCCTGTACCAATTTCAGGTCCTTTTTTATACCATTCTTTTAAGAGATTTGGATCTCGGCTTGTTAGCATCACATAGAGTCGCACCCTTAGTGCATCACGATTAAGCCCTTCTCGGTATGCTTCAATGGCAGCTTTTCCGGAACCGGCATCCTGGAATGAAGTAATTCCATTTTCGAGAGAACTTTTGACGGCAAGATCCAATGCGAGGGCGCTACTACCTTCCTCTTCATATTCAACATGACTGCTGACCACTCCCTGCGCCCGCTCATTAAAAATTCCAGTGGGATTTCCCCGGAGATCCTTTATGATTTCTCCCCCAAAACCAAATTCAGTCTCTGTTGTAACACCAGCAATTTCCATCGCTTTGGCATTCCCAAATCCGGCGTGTCCACTGGCGTGGGTGAGCCAGACTGGATTATCCGGCGAAACTGCGCTGAGTTTGTCATGGGTCTGGAACCCCTTCACAAGTGTTTCCGGATCCGGCGCCCACTTGCTTTGATGCCATCCACGACCTAAAATCCATTCACCCGGTTCTGCCCTTTTCACTGCACCGGCTACCATATTCACTAATTCATCATAATTAGCAACATTGTTTAAATCCAAGCGCATCTTGGCATAGCCCAATCCCATAAAATGGCCATGTCCTTCAATTAGCCCCGGGATCATTGTGGCGCCTTTTAAGTTGAGGACTTTGGTATTATTATCTATAAATGAACGAATTTGGGATTCTTTACCAACAGCAATTATCTTACCATTTTTTATAGCAACCGCTTCAACTATTGGGTTGAATTCATCTACGGTATAAATGGTACCATTTTGGATGATAAGATTGGCCATGTTTTTTTCACAACCATAAAGAAAGAATAGAAAAAAAGAATAGAAAACAATTTTTTGCAATCTCAATGGAATCTCATTGGGTGAAATCATAAAGGGAAAGGTAATGCCCCTAACCATTCTCCTCAATGAATTCATTTAACAAATTCCATTGTAAGGCCATGATGAACCCGGTAATTTCTGTCCTTAATTATCGAGAAAGAAATATGTCAAAAGGTGTAATACCGCAAAGTAAAGATTATTCAGCTTGGTACACAGAAGTGGTTACTAAAGCAAGTTTGGCCGATTACGGTCCTGTAAAAGGGACCATGGTAGTACGACCCTACGGTTTTTCCCTATGGGAGAATATTAAAGAAACCTTCGATAAGATGATTAAGGATACTGGCCATGTGAATGCTTATTTCCCTCTATTTATCCCAAAGTCATTTTTTGGTAAAGAAGCGGAACATGTAGAAGGGTTTGCCAAAGAATGTGCAGTTGTCACTCACACTCGCCTTAAGGCCGATGCTGAACATGGAATAATTGTTGATCCCGAATCTAAACTGGAAGAAGAAGTAATTGTTCGTCCCACTTCGGAAACGATAATCTGGGCTATGTATAAAAAGTGGATTCAGTCCTATCGTGATTTACCTTTACTCATTAACCAATGGGCGAATGTGGTTCGCTGGGAAATGCGGACACGACTTTTTCTACGCACTACAGAATTCCTCTGGCAAGAAGGCCACACTGCCCATGCTACCGCAGATGAAGCGGAAAAAGAAACACTGCTCATTTTAGAATTATACCGCCAGTTGGCTGAGGATTATTTGGCCATGCCCGTTCATACGGGCCTGAAATCGGAATCAGAAAAATTTGCCGGTGCGGAACGAACCTATTGCATTGAAGCTATGATGGGAGATAAACGGGCCCTCCAAGCAGGGACATCCCATAATTTAGGACAAAATTTTGCCAAGGCTTTTGATGTCAAATTCCAAACCCAAGACAATAAAGAAGAATTGGTTTATGCCACTAGCTGGGGCGTAAGCACACGCCTTGTTGGCGCAGTTGTGATGACCCACGGGGATGATAAGGGTCTGAAGCTTCCGCCGAAAATTGCCCCTTATCAAGTTGTTGTAGTACCCATTTTTAGAGATGATGAATCCAAGCAAGCTGTTCAGGATTATCTTGGTCCTATTTTATCTGACCTTCGTGATGCTGGTGTTCGTGTTCATGAGGATTGGCGAAAAGGAAGTCCCGGATTTAAGTTTAACGAATGGGAATTGAAGGGTGTACCTTTGCGTCTAGAAGTTGGTCCAAAAGATGTTGAAAATGGTAAGGCAGTTTTGGTCCGGCGAGATAATGGTGAAAAACAATTTATTCAAAAAGGTGAACTCGCAGGTCTCGTGCCTAATCTACTGGATGAAATACAAACAGCCATGTTTGAATCCGCCAAATCATTTCGGGCAGAAAATACCCATACTGTTTCATCCTATGATGCATTCAAAAAAATTATTGGGAATAATGATGGTTTCGTTCGCTGTGGTTGGGATGGAACGGTTGAATCTGAAATGGCCATTAAGGATGAAACCAAGGCCACCATCCGCGTAATCCCTTTTGATGAAAACCCAAAAAATCTAAACTGTATATATTCTGGGAAGCCAGCCAAACACGAAGTCATTTTTGCTAAGGCCTATTAAGCGTATTTAAAGTTTACTAAACCATTAAGGTTCAGTAAACTTGTATAGAAATGATAACCAATTCAACCGCCATTGTTCTAAAGCGGTTTGCTTATAGCGAAACCAGTATTGTCGCCCGCTGTTTCGTACGAAATTTGGGTAAGGTTAGTTTTATGGTTCATGGCGCTTACAGGAAAAAGTCGCCTATGGGGGCCTATTTTCAACCAGTTAATTGTTTAGATTTGATTTTTTATTTTAAGGAAAGCCGTGATCTTCAGACCATCTCCAAGGCGGCCTTTTCCCATCCATGGTCTGCCATTCCAGCTGATCTTAAAAAAATTTCTTATGCCATGGCTATGATTGAGTTGACCGATAAGTGTCTTACCGAACGCGATTCCCATCCAGATCTTTATGACGAATTGGAATCAGCATTAAAAACAGTCGAGAATGAAAATACACAGTTAAACCTAGCCTATTGGTTTTACCAATATCAGCTTTTGAAACTGTTGGGATTTAAGCCCGACTTTGAACAGGCTGAACTTGATTTTGTACCATTACCAAATCCCTTTGCAGGGCCCAATTCAAAAACTGTTTTTGAACATTTTCAAAAAGGCCAGTCTGGTATGCATAAAGGGCTAAAAATCACAACCCAAGACAGACAAGCGATTAGCAGTTATTTGAATACATGTTTAGGTGTCCATTTTGATAACGTACAGAATTTGAAATCACTTCAAATCTTGCGCGAAATGGTTTCCTGATGGTTTATCGAGGAATATTAAGATGCAAAAATAATAATTCATATTTAGAGACAAGCTCAGGAGAGCGGATATTAGAAGACGCACGAATTTGGGATGGTTATTTGAAACATTGGGAAAACCAATCCATTTGCGCGAGGGCATTGCCCCAAAAAGATTATGAGTTAAGAGAGGCGATTATTATTATTTGGCCCGATGTACCAAAGTCGGAAGTTCCCTATATTGAAATATATTTTAATGAACGATTGGTAAAATATCCTGCCTCAACATTTGGCCATAATGCAATAAATGTGAATGGTGAATTTTTCAATTTCTCCCATTTGATTAATGAAAATGAATCGATGGATGAATCAGAATTTATGTATCGTCCGGCATTGGGAGAATTTGCACCATCCCCCCGGACAGGTGATTTTGAAATCATGGAAGACGGCACAGCCTATTTTGACAAATTTGGACGGAATTTCATGCGGTCCATCCATGTCATTCGGGTAGAGGGATTAGATACAGAACGTCTTGCCGGAATTTATCACAATGAACTAAAATTAATTCATGAGACTCCAGTCTATCCTGAGAATCCAGAAAAGTACCGGGATTTCAGTTTTTTTAACCGCAATTGTACTACTATAATTCGGGATGGACTTCGAAAATATGGATTTAACAAAGTGAGTGGTATCCTTCCGCGGGATTTTTTCATTAGTACAACTTGGGAAATGGTAAATGCCCAGAAGAGACAGGATTTAAATATTCATTTGTATAAACGGCCGCAGCTCAAAGTTCAGGAAGCACCGTACAGTCAATTAACACCACCCATCAATCCAATGAATTGGGTTCGAAAGTTCCGCCTATCAAAAATGGAATAAAAACATGAAACACATTATCTCAATAATAGTTTTTTCTGTAATCCTGAATGGGTGTGACAAGTCCAAAGTTGATGCTTCTCTCGGTGTGTCTTGGCAATTAGCAGAACACCGATCCAAAACAATTTCGGATGTACGTTATGAAATCACCCTTTCTATTCCTGAAAAAGTGGAAGAGCCAATCATGGGTTCGGAAACGATTCGCTTTAATCTCTCCACAGCAGGAAACGATGTGGTTCTGGATTTCCGTCAACCGGCAGGTTATATCAGTAAAATAAGTATGAGGGGTAAGGCTGTTGAATATATCGTCAAGGATCAACATATTATTTTAAAGGGTGACCTTTTTTCAGTTGGGGAAAACCACGTCGAAATCGAATTTCGGGCGGGTGACATGTCACTCAACCGCAATGATGAATTTCTTTATACCCTTTTTGTTCCGGACCGCGCCGCAACTGCCATCCCCTGTTTTGATCAACCAAATTTAAAAGGCCGTTATTCTCTAACACTTAATATACCCAAATATTGGACGGCAATTGCCAATGGGCCTTTGGTCAAAGAGACTGAAAATAAAAACGGGCGAACATTTCAATTTGGAGAAACACGGCCGGTCAGTACATATATCCTGGCTTTTACAGCGGGAAAGTTTGAAAGAATCACCGCCGAACGAAATGGACGTGAAATGACCATGCTTCATCGAGAGACGGATTCGTTAAAAGTAGCGCGAAACAAAGATGAAATTTTTGACCTTCACGCTGATGCGATCACTTGGCTAGAGGAATATTCTGGGATTGAATACCCATTTCAGAAGTTTGACTTCGCTCTAATACCGTCATTCCAGTATGGAGGGATGGAGCATCCCGGCGCTATCTTTTATAAGGACGCCAGCTTGTTTTTAGAGGAGTCAGCTACAAAAAGTCAATATCTTGGGCGAGCCGGTCTCATCGCCCATGAAACCGCCCATATGTGGTTTGGGGATTTGGTTACGATGAACTGGTTTAATGATGTGTGGACGAAAGAGGTGTTTGCTGGTTTTATGGGCGGAAAAATTGTAAACCCGGCCTTTCCAGAGATTAACCATGATCTTCGGTTTTTGAGCAATTATTCCTCTGCCTATAGTGTTGACAGAAGCTCTGGGGCAAACCAAATCCGGCAACCACTAGAAAATCTTAACATGGCCGGCACTTTATATGGATCAATTATTTATGCCAAGGCGCCGGTGGTTATGAAACACCTTGAATTGTTGGTGGGAGAAAAGATTTTCCAAAAGGGTATGCAGGCCTACCTCCAAAAATTCAGTTATAAAAATGCCACATGGTCGGATCTGATTGAAATCATGGATAATTTATCGGATGAGAATCTCATTCAATGGAGTAAAGTTTGGGTAGAAGAACCGGATCGCCCCACAATTGATTTTGATTTAAAGATTTCAAAAAATGGTACTATCGAAAAATTGGGATTAAAACAATCGGATCCCAAAAAGAAAAAACGGGTATGGCGGCAGCACTTGAAGGTCCGTTTGGGGTATCCTGATGGGGATAAAGTGATTCCTATTTATCTAACAAATCAATCTGTAAATATGGTTGAGGCAAAGGGACTTCCAAAGCCGGATTATATTCTACCTAATGGTGAGGGCATTGGATATGGTTATTTCCGAATGGATGAGGCAAGCAGGAAATATTTGTTGGCAAAGATTCCAAAGCTGAACGATCCTATGATAAGGGGAATTGCCTGGCTTAACCTTTGGGATGATATGCTTTATGGGCATACAGCGCCAAAAGATATAATTCGCCTTGCTGTAAATGCGCTGGAAACAGAGACGGATATCCTAAACATTCAACGAATTTTGGGAAGAATTCGCAGTGTATATTGGAATTATTTATCAGCACTGGAGAGAATCCAAATGGCGCCATATCTGGAACCAATTGTGAAACAGCATTTGGACCAAGCTGAAACAGTGTCCTTAAAGTCCTCTTTTTTCAAGACACTTCGATCTATCACTCTTTCAGAGGAGGGCTATTCATGGCTGAAAAAGATTTGGTCAAAAACGGATTCTATTCCGGGATTAAAATTTTCAGAAAGGGACTATATAAGTATGGCGACTGAGTTAGCTTTGAGAGAAAAGCTTGATTCGCAGGAAATATTAGTTGCCCAGTTAGACCTAATCAAAAACCCTGATCGAAAAGCTCGCTTTGAGTTTGTTATACCGGCACTATCCAGCGATGAAACCATAAGAGATGCATTTTTTGAAACACTGAAAATAGAAGAAAACAGGGCCCGGGAACCATGGGTCCAGCAAGCCGTAGGTTATCTGAATCATCCGCTCCGAGCGGGGTCATCTGAAAAATACATTCGTCCCGGCCTAGAATTATTAGAAGAAATACAACGGACGGGAGATATCTTTTTCCCAGCACGGTGGGTGAGCGCTATATTGTCGGGCCATCAATCAGATTCAGCGGTTAAAATTGTAACCAAATTTTTAGAAGATTACCCGGATTATTCACCTCGGCTAAAGTTGAAAATTCTTCAAGCTGCTGATCAATTGTTCCGTGCGGCAAAAATTGTAAATTAATAAATTGGGAACGGATTTGACAGTGGATAAGTATAAATTCTCGAAATTCATTAAATAGATATGCGTTACCAATTTCAATCTGAACAGGGCAATCTTTCCTTTAAGCCCCAGTATTTTACTGAAGCGATTAAAATATTAATTGCCATAAATACTGTTGTGTTTTTCCTCCGTTTAGTAACACAAAGCCAGTTTGCATTGGCGCAGATTTTTGGTCTTTCAGCAAGTTCAGTTTGGCCCATGATTTGGCAGCCCGTGACATACATGTTTATCCATGGCGATTTCTTTCACATTTTTATGAATATGTTCGTTCTCTGGATGTTTGGATCAGAACTGGAATCTATTTGGGGTCGCCGGGGATTGTTAAAGTATTATTTTACCACTGGCATTGGCTCTGGACTTGTTTGGCTGCTATTTAATATTGGGAATCCATATACTGTATTGATAGGGGCAAGCGGGGCAATCTACGGGATACTTTTAGCCTATGGCCTCATGTTTCCCAATCGTAAAATTCTGATCTATTTTTTGTTCCCCGTCAAAGTTAAATATTTTGTAATCTTTTTAGGCGCCATGGCTTTTGTGTCATCTATGGGTAGGTCTGGTTCTAATATCAGTCATTTGACCCATTTATCCGGGATGGTGATTGGTTATATTTACCTGAAATCACCTTGGGAATGGCCAAAAATACGCCTGATGATAAATTCAAAATTTGCGGAATTGAGGCATAAAAAGGATGAGCAAAAAGAGATGCGAAAAATGAATATGCAGCAAACTGTTGATCGACTTTTGGATAAGATCAATAAGTTCGGATATGACGGTCTTACCGAAGATGAAAAAGATGAATTATTTATTCACAGCCGTCATTTAGGAAAAGATAGAGAAAAAGATTAGTTCTCTCTCTTTTTCTCTATTACCTTAAAAACTTTTTCACCTTTTTTTGCCATGCGGTATTTTTCCCTGGCTAATTCCTCAATGTATTTATAATCAGTCTGGAGCTTTGTTTTTTCACCCTCTAATGTGATTCTTTCTTCTCTTAGCGCATTAATCTTTTCCTGTGTCTCAGCTCGTTCTTTTTTCAAGTTGTAGAGTTGGTAAAGGCCATGGTCCCCAAAAAAGAAAATGATTAGGAGGGCTACTGCCCCTATAAGAAGAATTGCACGAATCACCCGTTTTTGCACATCAACAGATGACGTCCCTGATGAACGGTTCCTTTTAATTCGATTTGATTTGCTCTTTGGACTCATGAATGACCTAATACCTCCATTCCGGGGAATTTAGCTTTAGATCCAAGTAATTCTTCAATGCGGAGTAATTGATTGTATTTGGCAATTCGGTCTGTTCTAGAGGCGGAACCAGTTTTGATTTGGCCCATACCCATTGCCACTGAAAAATCTGCGATGGTCACATCTTCTGTTTCGCCTGAACGGTGGGAAATGACGGCGCCATAATTTTTTGATTTGGCGAGCTCAATTGCCTGGATAGTTTCGGTCACTGATCCAATCTGATTCAATTTAATTAAAATCGCATTCATGGCATTTTCATCAATGGCCCGCTGGAGGCGTGTAATATTTGTTACCGTCAGGTCATCGCCCACAATTTGCACATTATCTCCAATCTCCTTAGTTAACAATTGCCACCCCTTCCAGTCATTCTCATCTAAGCCATCTTCGATAGAAATAATGGGATATTGATCCGA
This sequence comes from Candidatus Neomarinimicrobiota bacterium, assembly GCA_018647265.1. NCBI lineage: Bacteria > Pseudomonadati > Fidelibacterota > Fidelibacterota bacterium. The sequence continues at coordinate 13,179 of JABGTK010000005.1, forward strand.
GAGTAACTTTAAGTAATTCACCATTTCTTCTGAGGAATATTGTTTGTTTTCCGATTCGAGATTATATAATCCATCTCGGTAAATTTCACTGGCAGCCACATCTAATGCCAGAAATATTTCTTTACCTAAAGTATAAGGTGTTTTTTCTATTGCTTCCAGGATAACTTCTACCGCCTCCGCATTGGATCGCAAATTAGGAGCAAAGCCGCCCTCGTCGCCAACAGCAGTGTTTAGCCCTTTTTTCTTAAGTACTGATTTCAAATGATGAAATGTTTCAACGCCCATCTGAAGTGCAGCAGAAAAAGAATCTGCCCCGATAGGGAAAACCATGAATTCCTGGATATCTACATTGTTGTCTGCATGGCTGCCCCCATTTAGAATATTCATCATAGGGATGGGCAGTGTAGTTGCATTGTTTCCCCCGAGCGAAGTATAAAGGGGAACACCTTTGGCTTGCGCCGCTGCTCTGGCCGTTGCCATTGAGACACCTAAAATTGCATTCGCGCCTAAGCGACTTTTATTTGTAGTGCCATCTAAATCAATCATAGCTTGATCGATTTCTGTCTGATTGGTTGCATCCATTCCTACCAGTTTTTCGGCAATCGTTGTATTAACATTATTTACAGCGGTCTGTACGCCCTTGCCCAAAAAACGATTTTGATCGTTATCTCTTAATTCTACTGCTTCGTGTTCGCCCGTTGATGCGCCGGAAGGAACAATAGCTCTTCCCAGAGTACCGTCTTGTAATTGTACGTCTACTTCTACAGTTGGATTTCCCCTTGAATCGAGCACTTCTCGCCCGAAAATATGTGAAATTATTAACCCTGACATGAATTCTCCGAAATTTTATTTAAGATATTAGAGGGGAATCTTACCCACTTTAAAGCGTATTGCCGAGGAGAAAAGGTAAGAAATTTCAATTTATTCAAAAATTGTTGATTATTTCAATTTTGTGGTTAAATTCACTGCGATAAAAATGACTGTGGAACACATAACCACATACTTAAAAACGCGAAAGAATTGAACCAATTGGGGACGGGGGATACCTGTCCCCTTTTTTGTTCAATTAATCCGAACCAAGGAGGAACCTAATGGCTGATTTCACTTCAACCGTACAAGGCATTGCCAATTCCGTAGTTGGCTTAATTAAAGCACTAATCGTGATGTTTGTATTTGTAAACATCATTTACTCGACTGGGTTTGACCCAATCGGCGGAATTGTAGATCTGGTAGAATCATTCCTAGACGGAGGATTTGCCGGACTGCTAGCCTTGTTAATATTTGTTTCTTTCGCAGGTTAATCAGTAGACTATCGGGGTCCTTTTAGGGCTTTGATGTACTATAATAATCTTAGGAGATAACAAATGAATAAGGCCTTTGAATCCGTAACTGCGTTTATCGGTGATATCACCAGTCTTTTAAAAGGCTTGGTGGTTCTCGGCATCGTAGTTGGAATTCTCTTTGACGATTACTTCGGTGTTATTGCAGGTATAGGTAGCTTAATGAGCAAATTCGGCGATGCCGGGTTTGCAGGCCTACTTGCTTTGATGCTCATTGTATTTTGGTACAAAAAGTAAGCGTTAAACAGTAAGTTGAAAAAGCGTCCCAACATTGTTGGGACGCTTTTTTTGTTTTATAGCGCTTTGATGTTTAGAAATAAAATGCATATTCTGCTTTTATTCGCGACAGGCTACCTGCCGGCCGCATTCGAACATACTTTTCTTTCCCCCCTGAATGTAGGACTTGGTTTCAGTTATATCAATTTTTCCAATAATATATTGGGGACGATTATGGATCCAGCATCTTTTGGGCAAGAAGATCGTTTTCAACTTGCGGGACAAACCGGGCGGCGGTTTAACTTAAAACCCCTAACCCATAATAGCTTTGCCGGAAGCATTCCCACTCGTTGGGGACATTTTGGATTAGGAATCCAATCTTTTGGAATGAAGCAATATAGCGAATCCACAATGTCCTTAATATATGGTAAACGTTTGAAAAAACGATTAAAAGCTGGAATCGCGGTTAATGTTTATTCACTTTCTATTCCCGATTATGGTTCTACGAATACCGTAGGTGTTTCACTTGCTTGGCAGGTGCAACTCAATGATCGGGTTCATTGGGGCACAATTTTGCACAACCTGAATAATCCTGTAATTGGAGATGTAAAAGAGCCATTGCCTCAACTAATTATAACTGCGCTTTCTTTTACTGCAACAAAAAAAATATCAGCTCAAATTGAATGGGAACAGGATACTACCTATGAGGGGCAATTAAAAGCAGGTTTTAAATTTCAACCAATAGAATGGTTATTAATCCACACTGGTTTTGTTTCAGGAACCGGTCAAGTTACCGGGGCGATCGGCCTCAATTTTTATCGGATTAAATTAAATTATGCAATGGCAAACCATCCAAACCTGGGGCCGTCTCACTGGATGGGTTTTCATATTCCTTTGGGTAGATAGCCCTTTCATTTCGGCCCAAGAAAATTTAGATATCGCGGGATTGATTTCCCGGGATGAAGAGGATACCATTCACGAGGATGAATTAATTCTTTTGGATGATATTCTTTCAAGGACATCCGGTGTTAACAAAGAGGCTCTTCAGGACATTTTAACACTCACTTTTTTAAATGAAGAAGACTATACCCTTATTAAAGCATCCTTAATCCACACCGATTTCAGGGGATTAATTAAATTAAATGTCATTTCGCCGCTATTGAGATTTATACTTAATACGCTTCAGAAAAATAAAGGAATACCCCACAAAATATTATTGCAACAACATACATCAAGAACAGATGGAAATCGCTATAGGTGGAGAGCTAGAATGAATACACCTACGCAAGAATTGGGAACTTTATCAGTGCGAAAAAAAGGAACAAGAAATATATTAGGTCAGCCCAGTTTCTACATTGTTCGAAAGGGAAAAAATGGGCAATGGATTATTGGGGATCATCAAATGGCCTTTGGGTTTGGTCTTAATGCAGGGAAACCATTCGCTCCGAGAAAAGGTTGGAGTACCGTAAATAAGGGCGCCGCGCTTTATAGTAATGGTTTAAACAGTTATAGATCTTCTACAGGGTTAAATAGAACACGAGGGGTTGCACTTGAGCAAACCACACCAATTGGCGCTTTTTATTTTTCACATGGACAGGGGGGAACAAAAGCTTCTACTAAAAAAGGTCTCTCCCGCGGTGCTTGGCAACTTGAAAAGAATTCCTTTTTAGGAGGTGCTGTAGTTACACAAAAATCCCAATCGATTTTCGCTTCATACGAGTGGGAAAAAATTAATGTTGGGGGAGAAATAGCTATCGGGCGCAGTAATCCATCAATGGTTCTGGGAATGAATTACAGAATTCGACCCTTTAAATATTTACTCCAAATCAGGAATATTTATGCCCATTCTTTAGGCGTCATGGGGAATCCCATGGTAGAGTGGGCAGGGGCTGAAGTATCAGAAAGAGGGTTATTCCAAGGTGCAATATTTCGAGTTGATAAAATAAAAATCATGATTTATTCCGATACATTTTATCACCACACTAGAAAAATTAACGGATATGAGTTTGGACTTCGAAGCGAAACAAAATTGAATCGCAACCGCATTGTTTTTCAATACAAAACGGAAAAAAAGGATTCCCAATATGAAATCGTTTATGCGCCATTAATTTCTTCAACATATTCAGAGAGAACCAGTTTCAAATTGGAGCATCGATTTAGCACAAAATTCTGGCGCACGGATGTAAAATATCAATTTGTAAGCGCCGGAGAAATTGAAACCAACCGAAGCCATGGACTGGACCTTCGTGTTAATTTATTTCGCCAATCCTATAAAGTTGAATTGGACTGGATGGTGGCGAATGTGGGTTCATTTAATTCTAGGCTGTATTTTTGGGACGTAAATCTTCCTGGAGAAATGTTGACACGTTTAATGGCCCGCTCAAGTCATAGTCAAGGAGTGAAAGTTATTTACCCTTTATCAAATGGTTCCAAATTGGGATTCAAAACTAGCATGACTTATGCCAGCCTTTCATTTAATTCATCAGTGGAAATTTCCGGTGGAATATTTATTCAGGTAACACTTTGACCGCTTATTGATTCTGGGCTAAAGCTACGATAATTTCCACCCTATGATTCGCCGCACAATTCACGTTTTTTTCGTATTAACCGCAATCTTATCCATTGGTATGTCTAGTTCAATCCGAGTAGTGAACCGTGTGAATAATACCATGGATGATATTGAAACTCTCGATCGACTCCGGGGAACGTATGTTTCGACCAAAGGCCTTTCCCGTATTTTGGCAAAGCGGGATCCCTTTGTGAATGAGGCTCGGGGTAAAATGGTCCTTTATCTTGGTAACCATCGAATTAAAATTTCCGGTAATAGCAGTTACGTCCTCGTAGATGAACAAGTGTATCAAATGCCTATGCATGCCATCAGGACACAGAATGATATTTTTCTACCGGCCGAAGCATTCTTTGATATTGTAAAACGAACTACCCTCCCGGGTATTAATTATGATCCGCGCAGGATGGTTTTAGATATCGATATGAAGGAATTCACTATTACTGGTGTAAAAATTTCTCAAAAGGCCAATGGTACTATTTTGCGGATTCAAACTCGCAATAAGTTCCCGGAGGGCAATATCAGTTCATTTTTTCACGAAAATGGATGGTTCTATTTAACAATTGTAGGCGGTCTTGCTGATACCACTGAAATCCGCAGAAGTGATACCCGAGGCGTCGTACGCAGTATTGCTGCTGACCAACTTGGGGAAACGGCACAGTTGGCATTTCAGATGCGAGCGAAAGTCCAAAGCCATGAACTGTACCAAAGTAATAATCCGGGGGAAATTGTTATTTCCCTGCGGACACCAATGAATAACAGTGCAGCTCGGATCAAAAGGGTGAAAGACCGCTGGAAATTGGATACAGTTGTTTTAGATGCGGGACATGGGGGAAAGGATCCAGGAACGACGGGAAGAAAGGGAACGAAAGAAAAAGATATTGCGTTGGATATAGTCAAACGTGTAGGCTTACTTTTAGAAAAAAATACGAAATTGAAAGTGATTTATACCCGCGAAGAGGATGTTTTTATTCCACTGTGGAAACGAACCAAAATGGCAAACGAATCCAATGGGAAAGTATTTGTTAGCGTTCATTTGAATGCAAACCCAAATAAAACAGCATATGGTTTTGAAACGTACTTGTTACGCCCCGGAAAAACAGAAGACGCTATTGAGGTGGCGTCTAGAGAGAATGAGGCGATTAAACTGGAGGACCGCTCCAATAGTAAATATAAGGATTTGTCGGGCGAAAGTTTAATTATGGCCACAATGGCCCAAAGTATCTTTATGAAAGAAAGTGAAGAATTGGCAGCCATGATTCAGGAAGAAATGGAAAAAAAAATTAAATCTAAGAACAGAGGTGTGAAGCAGGCAGGCTTTCATGTATTAATTGGCGCCAGCATGCCCAACGTTTTGATTGAAGCAGGGTTTTTAACAAATGCCAATGAAGAAAAAAATCTACGAAATCCCAAATATCGCCAAAAAATTGCCAATTCGATTTATAAGGCAATTGTAAAATTTCGTTACTCTCGCGAACAATATCTCGCAGAAAGCTAAAGCATGTCCCCTGGGCCCATCGCCGTTTTTGATTCTGGTTTAGGTGGTTTGACGGTTGTTAAAGCATTGCAGCAAAAACTTCCAAATGAATCAATTATTTATTTCGGTGATACGGCTCGTGTACCTTACGGGAATAAAAGCCAAACCCTTATTAAGGAATACAGTGAAGAAATAACAAAATTCCTAATTGGGAAAAAGGCTAAAATGGTTATTGTCGCTTGCAATACTGCTTCGGCCTTGGCGCTTTCCCATTTAAAACAAACATTTGATATTCCCATTTTAGGCGTGATTGAACCAGGGGCTGAGGCAGCCCGAGCGGTTACAAAATCTAAAAATATTGGAATTATTGGCACTTTGGCAACTATACGATCTGAAGCTTATGAAAAAGCTATCCAAAAGTTGGATGCATCTATAGGCACTACCGCCAAAGCATGCCCTCTTTTTGTCCCTCTTGTGGAAGAAGGATGGCTGAAAGGAGGTGTGCCGACAAAAATCGCCGAAACTTATTTAGATGAATTGGTGGCTGAAGGTATTGACACATTGATCTTGGGTTGTACCCACTACCCATTGTTAATTCCCGTATTAGAAAAAGTTGTAGGGGATAATATCCAAATTGTGGATTCAGCTGAAACAACGGCAAGATATGCTGTCCAATGGCTTAATGATTTGGGTTTATTAGATAATGATTCGTCAGTAGGATTATTAGAAAATTATGTTACGGATCTCCCGGTTAGGTTTAAGCGTGTTGCCCACCAATTTTTGGGAAGAGAAATAGACCATGTTTCATCCGTACATATTGGCTGAATTTGATTCACTTTTAAATTATTTATATAACCTCCAGCGCCTCGGGATTAAAGTCGGACTGGATCACACATTTGAATTGTTAAAGCGTTGCGGGAATCCCCAAAATGATTTTAAATCTATCCATGTTGCTGGAACGAATGGTAAGGGCTCAACCTGCGCAGTTATTTCATCTATTTTGGAAGCGGCCGGGTTAAAAGTGGGCCTTTATACATCGCCCCACTTAATTCGATTTAATGAACGTATTCGCGTGAATGGCGAACCCATTGATGATACAGAGATAGTTCGCTTTATTGAATCTTACCGAAAAGATATTGATGAAATCGAATCCACATTTTTTGAAACAACCACTGCTATGGCATTTCAGCATTTTGCGAATAAAACGGTGGATGTTGCTGTAATTGAGACTGGTTTAGGCGGCCGCCTCGATTCCACCAATGTTTTACAGCCTAGCATGACGGTGATTACACCAATTTCACTGGATCATCGGGAAATTCTTGGAAATGATATTATATCGATTGCCAAAGAAAAAGGTGGTATTATCAAAAATGATATTCCTTTGATTATGGCGCCCCAGCCAAGGCATGTTAGAGGTGAACTATTAAATATGGCAAGAAAATCCAATAGCCCAGTTATGGAGGTAGGGTTCCCCTCCTACTTTCAACTTTCGGAATGTGAAACAGAATTTGAATACGGAGAGAATCCATACAAAATTCCACTGATTGGCCACCACCAATCACTTAATGCATCAATAGGGATTGAAGCAACTCAAGGATTTATACCAGAAATAGGGAAAGAAATAATTGATACTGGTTTAATGCAAACCAAATGGCCCGGGCGCCTACAACGAATGAGTAAGAATTATCCCATTTATTATGATGTAGCTCATAATGCTCACGGGCTGATCTCCATTTTTGAAACTATTGGGAGTGTATTTACCCAAAAACCCATTGGTTTATTTGTAATGAAAGGGGATAAAGAAATCGATTTGGTCATACCGGCCTTGGCAAATCAATTTGAAAAATTGTTTATAAGCGGCGCACCGGAATTGGGCCTTATGTCCGCACAAAAACTGTCAGAAAAACTATTAAACTATGGGTTAGCTGATTTTGATGTAATTGATTCATTTTGTGATGCTTTGGACAGGATTGTCGAGTTATCCCATAAAACAGGCCGACCAACATTAATTCTTGGTAGCCATTACATTGCGAAAGAAGTATTCAATAAATTTGGGTTTTTATTTTGAAATAGTGTAATATCCCACCAGTTGCTTTGCGCATAGCGCTTTTTTTATAGCCCTTCAAGGCAATTCCCCAAAAGATCTCAATTACAAATTTTTTTAAATAATTTGACTAAGGTTATTTTTATATGAATGTTAATGAATTACAAAAACTAAAAATTAAAGAATTGGCAGATCTCGCCGCGAAACTGAATATTGAAAGTTATTCAGGAATGAACAAGCAGGAGTTGATTGTCAAAATACTTGAAAACCAAAATGGCAAGGAAGGCGGTGTTATTGCCGAAGGTGTCCTTGAAGTTCTTAAAGAAGGGTATGGGTTTTTAAGGAGTCCAGATTTTAATTATCTACCTGGTCCGGATGATATTTATGTGAGTCCATCGCAAATAAAACGTTTTGGCCTGCGAACAGGCCATGAAGTGACGGGGCAGATTCGCCCACCAAAATCAAAAGAACGGTTTTACGCACTTTTAAAAGTGGATAAAGTTAACGGACAGGATCCAAGTGAAATGAAACGGGCGATTCTGTTTGATAACCTCACGCCACTTTACCCGGAAGAAAAGTTTAATTTAGAAGTTAATCCAAAAGATTTATCTACCCGTGTCATGGATTTGATCTCCCCAATTGGTAAAGGGCAGCGCGGTCTTATTGTCGCCCAGCCTAAAACGGGGAAGACTGTTTTGTTACAGAAGATTGCTAACGCCATATCTAAAAATCATCCTGAGGTAAAATTGATTATTTTGCTCATAGATGAACGTCCGGAAGAGGTGACGGATATGAAGCGGAATGTAAATGCGGAAGTAATTAGTTCTACGTTTGATGAACCGCCGGAACGCCATGTTGCTGTTGCCGAGATGGTAATTCATAAAGCACGTCGAATGGTTGAATTCGGTGATGATGTTGTCATTTTATTAGACAGTATCACGCGCTTAGGGCGTGCTCATAATGCGGTAATTCCCCATAGTGGAAAAATTTTGTCTGGAGGTGTTGATGCCAATGCACTCAAAAAACCCAAACAGTTTTTCGGTGCCGCCAGAAATACAGAAGAAAGTGGTAGTTTAACTATTATTGCCACGGCACTGGTGGATACAGGCAGTCGCATGGATGAAGTAATTTTTGAAGAATTTAAAGGAACGGGTAATATGGAATTGGTCTTAGACCGCAGACTTAGTGACCGGCGTATTTATCCCTCCTTTGATTTGGTCCGATCCGGGACTAGAAAAGAGGAACTCCTTCTAGATAAGAAAGTTTTAGCGCGCATGTGGATCCTGAGAAAGCTA